>JARFQZ010000241.1 GCA_029287515.1 Lysobacterales bacterium | reverse complement strand
ATGTGGATTTCCCCGACCTGCCCGGTATGCAAGGGCCTGGTGCCCACGGCCCTGTCGCTGGCGGGACATGAAAACATCAACCTGGTTTTTGCCTCGGACGGCGACCAGCTGGAAAGACACCGGGCTTACGTGCAGGACCTGGGACTCACCGGCTATCCCTACATCGTTTCTCAACAGCTCGGCATTCAGTACGCGGTCAGCAAGCTGCCCTTTGCCGTCCTGATCGGAGCGGACGGCACGCTCAGGAGCAAGGGGCTGGTCAATTCCCGGGAACACCTGGAAAGCCTGCTCGAATCCATGGAAACCGGGGTCAGCTCATTGCAGGATTACATGAAAAAGGAACAGGCCATATGAATACCAGAGAACTCGTTCGCAGCAGCCTGGAATTGCTTGACCGGTTTACCAGCCAGAACAGCCGCCGGCTCGCACGCAAGACCTCGCGGCGCAGTTTCGTGACCCGCCTCGGTACGCTGGTCACCGGAGCCGCCGTGTTGCCTTTGCTGCCAGTTTCAAGGGCGTTTTCGGCCGAGCCCGTAGAGGAAATGGGTGACCCGCAAAGCTGCGACTACTGGCGATACTGCGCCCTTGGGGGCACCCTTTGTTCCTGTTGTGGCGGTAGCGCCAACTCCTGTCCCCCGGGTTCGGAAGTATCACCGATATCCTGGGTAGGCACTTGCCGCAACCCGGTCGATGGACGCGACTACCTGATCTCTTACAACGACTGTTGCGGCAAATCCTTCTGTAACCGCTGCTCTTGCACTAACACGGAACGCGAAAGACCCGTTTATTTCCCCAGCAAGAGCAACAGCGTACTGTGGTGTTTCGGCACGGAAAGCCGGGCCTACCACTGCACGGTCGCTGCCGTGCTGGGCGAGGCCACCGCGGACGATTGAACACCAGGAGATGCCATATCCGGTTGCTTATTGCGGCATTGCTGGTCTGCGCTGCCGGCACTGTCGACGCCAGCGCCCGAACGGATTACCTGCTGCATTGCGCGGGTTGTCATCTGCCGCAAGGTAAAGGCGTGCCGCCTGAAGTCCCGACCCTTGTGGGATCGTTGGGCAGGATAGCCGCGTCAGAGGAAGGAAGGGACTACATTGCACGCGTTCCCGGCGCCTCGCAGGCGCCGATCACCGACGCGCAACTGGCCGCCGTGCTGAACTGGGTGTTGCTCGAGTTCAATAGTGAAACTTTGCCTGAATCTTTCAGGCCATTGACCGCCAGGGAAGTGGGAAAGTCGAGAAGCAGGGTGCTCAGCGACCCATTGAAGATGCGGAGAACCCTCTGGCCGGATTCCGCTGAATATTGAGGGGTCAAGAGGTTTGGATCAGTTGATCGAATCCAGTCCTTCTGTCGAAAACAAATGGAGTTTCTGTTCCGCCAGGCGCTTGGCCATTTGCATTCTCTGCAGTATTTCCGGAGGGGTTTCCTCGGTCTGGTTGCAGAGCATGTCGTTCCAGAATTCTATTTCGGTCAGGAAAGCTTCTACCATATCCATGAGTCTTTTCCGTTGTCAGCAGTTCAATCGATGAGCAAATTTTAGTCCCATCGTTTCTGACCAACCCTGCAATCAAGGCCAAATGTTTGACGTATGTGCCTTTGTTATGAGAGTTTTTATGATAAATATCGTCGGAATCCACTGATGGCCGTATTTGCGCCCTATTTGAAATTTATCTGGGAAAGCGCCGGAGAGTTCGGTATCGACCCGGAAAAGCTTTTCGCCAAAGCCGCCATCAATCCCGCCCTGCGCCATGATCCCAATGCCCGGATCAGCGCCGACCAGCTGGATCGCCTGATCTGGATAGCAAAGCAGGAGAGCCATGACGACGCGTTTGCCTTTCACCTGGTTGAACGGGTCCACCCCTCATACTATGGCGTGATGGGATATGCCTGGCTGGCCAGCGAAACGCTCCGCAAGGCATTCGAACTCCTTTGTCGCTACCAAAAATTATTGTCGGACGACGGTA
Source organism: Lysobacterales bacterium (assembly GCA_029287515.1). GTDB lineage: Bacteria > Pseudomonadota > Gammaproteobacteria > Xanthomonadales > SZUA-36 > JAHEFT01. The sequence goes on along the minus strand of JARFQZ010000241.1, from coordinate 8,006 downwards.
TCGTCCATCTGGAGGACACGGGAACACACCTGAAAATTGAGCTTGAATGGCAATCACACATTGAACGCGACCCCGCACTGCGCGAACGCGTACGGCTCAGTAATGTCGTACGGCTTTGCCGGATGAACTGCGGCGAGTCATTCAAGCCGGACAAGGTCTTTTTCATGCAGGAAGAGCCGGCAAAACCCGCAGCGTACTACACCTATTTCCGCTGCGAACTGGAATTTGGCGCCGAAGCCAGCGCGATACTCATCGACGCAGAGACTGCTGACCATCCGCTGCCGGGCTATGATCCGCGGCTGCTGATGCTGTTCGAAAAGCAGATCATTGATTACCTGGCAAAGCTCGACAAGGAAGACATCATCGGGCAGACCAAGTCCATCATTTTCGATCAGCTGCCGTTTGGCCAGGTAGCCATCGACCAGATCGCGGAGCGGCTGTTCCTGTCGGAAAGAACGCTCAGGCGACGCCTGAAGGAGGCAGGTACGTCATTCAAGGATTTACTGGCAGAAACCCGGCGGGAACTCGGAGAGCGGTATATCCAGGACAGCAGCCTCAGCCTGACCGAAATAGCCTACATGCTGGGTTTTTCAGACAGCAGTTCACTGTCACGGGCTTACAAAAACTGGACCGGCAAGTCGCCCAGCGAACACCGGAACCAGCAAGGGGCTTCATAGTTTAAAGATATCTTTCGGACTGATGGCGTTCTTGACCGCGAGCACAAAATCCGGCGGGCCAAACCCCAGGACTTTCGCCGCTCCGAACTGACCGTTTTGAATCAGGTTTTCCTGGAACATCAGCGGAATACCCCTTTTGACTGCGTAAGACTTGATCCACTCCAGGGTCTCAGTCGGTATTTGCGCGCCCGTCGGCGCCGCGTGGATCACCGACCATCCATTCCATTTTCTGTTGAGCGAGACGATGGCGCCGCAGAGATCCGGGCGATAATCATCCGGCATATCGCTGTCTTCGACCAACCAGGCGCATTGGTAGGTTTGACAGGGGGTTTTCGGACGGTTTTCATAGATCGCACAGCCCTGGGCCGTGCAATGCTGGCAGGGCTTACCCGGTGTCATGCCGATCTCTTCCGAGGTCAGCCAGCCTTCGCAGCAAGCCTTACAGGGGAAACATTGGCGCTTGGTCATGGCGGCATTATCAACGAAAAAGATTGACGAAAAAAGGCCGGCTTTGCGGCCGGCCTTATTGCGTACAGGGAATAGACTCCCCTGCCCTGTGTGTTCTTCAGAGTGCTTGCGCTGCTCTTCTCCAACGGTCTCTCAGATCGATCACCTGCCAGATCGCAATCACCACGAAAACGCCGATGACAGAGAAAAACTTGGCAGAGCTGCTGAGCGTGTGATATTCCGCTTCGATCATCAGGCCCGCAACGGGCAACAGGTAAAAAAGCGTGACGACTGCGATTCCATACCAGGCGAGGAATCTGAGGAGTTTCAACAAACTGTTCATTGACGTTTCTCCTGAAAAAAGAAAGGGGCAGATTCCTGCCCCTCAATGCACACACTATTTCTTGAGAGAGACCCAGGCCATGTATCAACCTGGATTTTCAGTGTATGGATTCAGCCGTTCCCGCGCTTGTCCGCACCGGACGCCCTGTTGACAGACCCGCGTCCAGCAACAGCTCCCGCACGGTTTTTTCGTCCATGTTCTTGAGGTTCAGGTACCCTTGCCAGAGTTCACGAGCATCTCCTTTTGAGCCTTCAAGCGCCGTCCTGGCCAGGCGGAACAGCGCCATTTCCCAGGTGTTGCCCTGGAATTCCAGCGCCTTTTTCAGAGTGATCCGCGTGTCATAGGACGACGCCAGCATTTCATCACGATGCGGATCCACGCCCAGTTTGTGCTCGATATAGGCCAGGTGATGCGGCTTCATCTGCTCGCAGCGTGCAAAACAGGCCAGGGTGACCGGGTCATCGGCGTTCACCAGGGCGGCAAATTCTTCGTCGTCCATCCAGACATTGCGGCTGCCTGCGGCATCGCGCAAATAGGTCATGTGCCGGGGTGACATCGCAAAGCGGATCCTGGCCTCGCGATTGACCACGTATTCCTGCAGGAACAAAAATCCCTGCATCCGGTCATCCAACTGTAAGACCGAGCGGTCATCGAGTTCGACTTCAGCGTCGATAACTTCCTGCAGGAGACTCCAGAGTTCCGGTTCCGGCAGCTGATTGAAGAGCACTTCGAAATTCAGATTGGCATTCATTTGACGTCTCCTCGCGCCGTATCGATGTGAAATACATTTGAGGGCTGGTTCTCGCACAAATGGCCCAGGCGCAATTCAGCCAGGGCCAGGGCGTGTTGCATCCGCTCGATGCTGTCAGGCGGTTCGGTATCCCCGCAGGAAGCGATCATGTCGCGCCAGAAACCTATTTCAGTGCGCAGCAGGGCTTCGGTGATGCCCCGCCCAACGCCTGATGCTCCTTGCCCTTCGGGGTCTTTACATTTACTGATGGCCATTAAAATTCCCTTGCAACGACCAGTGCCCAGAGGAAGCACCGGTTACGGATTGAACTATAATGAGCGCCTCCCTGCTGTTCTTGACTGCAACGGACAAGCTGTTGACGCCATCGGCCATGCTCAGACAGAATGAGCACTGAAGTCCACCTGCCCGAGGAAGCGCGTAGATGACCATTTTTGCTCCAGCCCTGGGGGCTCTCTGGGAACAACTGAAAGGTTACGGGATCGATCCGGAACCCTTGTTCAGAGAAGAAGGCATCGAACCTGAAACGATGTTTGATTCGGGCGCCCGTATTCCGCTGGAACGCTATCAGCGGCTGGATGTGAAAGCCGCCAAACTTTCCGGCGACCCGTATTTCGGATTGAAAGGCGCTGAATTTTGCAGGCCCGCTCACCTGGGCGCGCTGGGTTTTGCCTGGCTGGCCAGTTCCAGCCTGCGGACAGGCTTCCAGCGGCTGAGCCGTTATGCCCGGGTGATACAGGAGAAACTGACCATCGATCTGGATGAAGATGATGAGTTTTTCTATGTCAGGATGGACGCCCATATGCCCTTGCTGAACAAGCGCATCAGGGAAAACGGGCAGCTTGCGGCAGTGACCCGGTTCTGCAGAATGATTGCGGGAGAAGATTTCAACCCGGCCAGGATCAGGATGAAGCAACCCGAACCGGAAGATTCAGGTTATTACTATGAGCTCTTCCGCTGCGCGATCGAGTTCAACTGCGACGCAACCACTTTCGTGGTGCGACTGGAAGATGCCGACCGGCGGCTGACCGGTTCCAACGACCAGTTGGCAAAGCTGAACGAGCACATTGTCGTCAAGTACCTGGCGCATAACGAAAAGCAGGACATCGTCAACCGGGTCAAGGCCGCCATCATCGACGGCCTGGCAAATGGCGTCGTAACCGAGGCGTTGATTGCCGATGAGATGCACACAACGCCCCGGAATCTACACCGCAAACTTCAAAAAGAAGACACCTCTTTCAAACAGTTACTGACGGAAGTTCGAAAAGAACTTGCACAACAGTATATCCAGGACCGCAGCAAGACGCTGACGGAGATATCCTTCATGCTCGGTTTTTCCGAGGTCAGCTCGTTTTCCCGGGCTTACAAAGGATGGACCGGCAAACCCCCGAGCGAAGTGCGACAGGGTGTGGCGTAAGCCCTGCCGATGTGATTTACTTCACGATTGATCGACCAACTCACCAGGAGAGATACCATGCGCAAAATAGCGCTTTTCGCAGTATTGTTTTTCTTTATCGCATCCCCGGCGGCCCTCTGGGCTTTCGAACCCGATACCAGTGACGAAATGCAACTGGCGGTAGCCAAGGCCATCCTGGACGTCAAAAAGGTTGACCCCGGGATGGAAAAGTTCTTTGACGGGGCAGCGGGTTACGCCGTGTTTCCATCAGTAGGTAAAGGTGGCCTCGTGGTGGGCGGCGCCCACGGCAAGGGCCTTGTCATTGTCGGCGACAATGCCGTCGGTAAAACTTCCCTGAGCCAGGCGACCGTTGGCCTGCAGATCGGCGGACAGGTGTACTCGCAGTTCATTTTTTTCAAGGACGATGTAGCGCTCGGCCATTTTCAGCGGGGCAATTGGGAAACCAGCGCACAACTTTCTGCGGTCGTGGTAACCCTGGGCGCCTCCGCTGATGCCAATTACAACAAGGGTGTAGCCGTCTTCACCAATGTCGGCGGTGGCGCGATGGCCGAAGCTTCCGTTGGCGGACAGAAATTCAGCTACGAACCACTGTAACGGTTGACCAGAACAAGGATTCAGATAATGAAAAAAGTTTTTGCAACCTGGGTTGCCCTGATGCTGGCTGCACTGGCCGCACCCGCCCATGCTTTCGAGCCAGATCTCAACGACCGCATGGAGCTTGATGTACAAAGAGCCATCATCGCAATCAAAAAGGCAGACCCGGGAATCGAAACCTTTTTTGAAAATGCAGCCGGCTACGCTGTCTTCCCCAGTGTCGGGAAAGGCGGCCTGGTCATTGGAGGCGCCTACGGCAAGGGGCTGGTAATCGTCGACGGTAAAGTGGATGGATACACCAGCATGTCGCAGGCCACCATCGGTTTGCAGCTGGGCGGGCAGAAATACGCCCAGTTCATTTTCTTCAGGGATGACACAGCAGTCGGGCACTTCAAACGAGGCAATTTCGAATTCGGTGCCCAGGCGTCTGCCGTTGCGATTACCGCAGGCGCCTCGGCCGATGCCGCCTATGACTCCGGCGTTGCCATCTTCACGCACGCCGCCGGCGGACTGATGTTTGAGGGTTCGGTTGGCGGGCAACGGTTCAAATACACGCCGAAAGAGAAAACGGCTGATTAAACCCAGCAACATTCCGGGCGCCGGCCTGCCCGGCGCCCTCATTCTCCCCGCAATCGGCTGATGGGCTGAACCCGGAGGAATCACCATGTACATGTTGACGCTGATCCAGGCCTTACAGGACTTCCTGCAGGGACTGCTGGGCGATACCGCCAGGGCCCTGCTGATCACCAATGTAGTGCTCGTGCTCTTCACCATCTTTGTTTACTGGCTGTTCTATTTCATCGTTTTCCGGGTATTCAAAAGACTCTCCAGGCGAGTCCTGAAAGAAGACAGCCAGGTACAGCCTCTTCGAATTCAGAAACAGGAAATACTTTCCGCCAGGGAAGTGGCCATGATCCTGAACAGCACGCTGATGGCCATCAGCTGGTTCCTGAGGCTCTGGATCATTTTTGCCTTTCTCAATACCGCACTGGGCCTGTTCGAATGGACCCGGGATGCCTCCGAAGCGATCGCCGGTTTTGTCAGCGACATCATCGGCGGCATGTGGAACGCTTTTGTTGCATACCTGCCGGACTTTTTTACGGCCGTTGTCATTATCGGCATTGCGTACGCGATCATTCGCCTCTGCCGGCTTATTTTCGAAGGAGTGGAACGGCAGCGGATCAAGGTGCCGGGATTTTACCCGGAATGGTCGTCGACCAGTTACAGCCTGCTGCGCCTGCTGATCATCGCGATGACTGTCGTGGTCGTGTTTCCCTACCTGCCGGGATCGGACTCTCCGGCATTCCAGGGCGTATCGATCTTCGTTGGTGTTCTGCTGTCACTCGGCTCAACGACCGCGGTGGCAAACGTGGTGGCCGGTATCGTGATTACCTATACACGCGCCTTCCGCGTGGGAGACTACGTCAACATTTCCGGCACCGAGGGCAAGATCACTGAACGCACGGCCTTCGTCACCCGCATCAAGACACCCAAGAACGTCGTGGTTTCCATGCCCAATGCCTCGATCATGTCCGACAAGGTAATCAACTACTCGACCCAGGCCAAGAAAGCCGGCATCACCCTGCATACCGGGGTGACCATCGGCTACGATGTTCCCTGGCCAACCGTGCAGCAATTGCTGCTTTCAGCGGCAGCAGCCACAACGGATATCGAAGAAGATCCCAAACCGTTCGTCCTGCAAACTTCGCTCGATGACAACTACGTGGCCTATGAACTCAATGCTTTCACCCGCAGGGCAGACCGCCGGCCGATGATCTACTCCGACCTCCACGCCAATATACTGGATGCCTTCCACACCGCCGGCGTTGAAATTACCTCGCCCCATTACCGCGCGATGCGTGATGGTAATGAGCCTGCCATGGCGCCCGTGATATCGCAGTCTGAGAACTCTGAATAGGAGCGAGCTTGCCCTTCAAACACATCAACGGCGCCCGTATCTGGTACGAAGAATCCGGTTATGACATGGATACGCTGTGTGCCGGGCATTCGTCCTGTATCGAACAACCCGCAGCCGTCACCCGTGCCATAGAGGACTTTATGCTCCGGCGATGAAGCCCGTTTCCATCAAGTTCTTGCTTTTCATGGTCATGTCGGGTTCGGGAATCACGGCTTGTGGCCCGGCAGACACTCCGGATCAAGCCGAGCCGGGCCCCGTGTTCAAACAGGTCGGCGAACTCGAGCATAAGAAACTCAACGAAGCCAGTGGAATAGTAGCCGGTAATAACGGTGTGTTTTTTCTGCACAACGACGGTGGCGATCATCTTTTTGCCATCGACAATACGGGTCGCAATCTTGGCAGAATGAAGGTCAAGAAAGCAAAGAACAGGGACTGGGAAGACATTACACGCGTAATGGATGATTTCCCGTTGCTGGTGGTGGGCGACACCGGCGACAACATGGGAACGCGCAACAGCGTGCGCCTGTACTTTATCGAAGAGCCTGATCCGGCCGACTTCGAGGGTAAGGTCAGGCCAGTCCACAAACTCGACATCCGTTATCCGGACGGCCCCAGGGACGTCGAATCCATGGCCTGGGATCCGCACAGCGACATGATCCTGTTTCTGAGCAAACGGGACGTGCCGCCAAGGCTTTACGGCATCCCCAGGGAACTCGCCCTGGTTGAGCAGGAGCTTGAAGCCGAGTTCCTGGGTGAAATTCATCCTTTACCTCGCCCCACCCGCTCTGACCTCCTGTCGAGCCCTAAACGCGGATTATGGGTTTCACAACCCACCGGCATGGACATTTCCAGCGACGGCCGCCTGGCCGCTGTCCTTACTTACCGCAGCCTTTACCTTTACGAGCGTAAAAAACAGGAATCCTGGCTGGAAGCATTTCAGCGGAAACCTGTGGAATTCAGAGGGCCGCCGGGCCTGCACGATGAAGCCGTGGCATTCAGCCATGACCAGGAATCCGTCTACGTTGCCACCGAAAGGCGGCCGGCGCCGTTGCACCGCCTGGACCTGGATGATGCTGTATTCAGGGCGCTACGCCGTGAGACTCCAGCAGAGCCCTGAACGCTTCTTCATCAACGATTTCGACACCCAGCTTTTCCGCCTTTCGCAGTTTTGAACCCGCCGCCTCACCCGCCAGCACGACAGAAGTCCTGGATGACACGCTGCCCGTAACCCTGGCCCCCAACGATTCCAGCAGGTTCTTCGCCCGGGCCCTGGGCATGCTGAGTGTGCCCGTCAAAACCCAGGCCTGGCCTGCGAGCGGCTGCTCCCCGCCACTTTCCTCAACGGCTTGCCAATGCATGCCGGCCTGCTGCAGCGCAGCGATGACATCGGTGTTGTGCTGCTCGCGAAAAAATGCGTGCACGTGGCTGGCGACCACCGGGCCGACATCTTCAACTTCGATAAGGTCTTCTTCATCGGCCTCCACCAGGGCTTCCAGTGTTCCAAAGTGCTTCGCCAGTGACCGCGCGGTCACTTCACCCACTTCCCGGATTCCCATTGCATATAACAGCCGGTCCAGCTCGGGGTTTTTACTTTTTTCAAGCTCCTCCAGGAGGTTGTCGGCTGATTTTTCGCCCATTCTCTCGAGGCTGACCAACTGCTCACGATCCAGCCGGTAAAGGTCAGCAATGGACTCGACCATTCCGGCCTCCACCAGCTGGACGACCAGTTTCTCGCCCAGGCCTTCAATATCCATCGCCCGGCGGGACGCAAAATGCTGGATACTGCGGATCCTCTGCGCCCCGCAGAACAGCCCTCCGGTGCAGCGAAAAGCCGCCTCGCCTTCATCACGCTCAACCGCGGA
>JARFQZ010000229.1 GCA_029287515.1 Lysobacterales bacterium | reverse complement strand
TCCGGGTCGGCAAATTGCTGCAGGTAAGTGTTCAGATCACTGGGGAAGTCTTTTTTGTACCATTTGAAGATGGTGGAAACCATCAGCCTGTCGTCCTCCACGGCGACATTTTCCGGGTTGTTGACGAAATCCCTTGCCGCCTGGTCCAGGTCCTCGTCGTTCCACTCCCAGGGCCTGAGCACCGGGCAGGATTCGCTGCCGCAATTGAGGGCGAAGTGCAGGCGCGGGTCTTTCTGGTTGGCCAGCACTTCCTTCTCCATTTGGTACAAGCTGGTTTCCACCCCCCCGACCGTGATCTTGCGGTCATAGAAAAAGCCCTTGCCCGGAACCACTCGCGAGCTGAAGGAAATCCTGACGTCCCGGACGCTGTCCAGCGGCCAGTATTCCAGCACCGCGTGTAAAACCAGCGCGTTATAGCTGTTGATCCAGTAACTGCGCCTGGAAGACCTGGACTTGAACTGCTCGGGGTGGTTGGCGGGGCTGACCCGTGCGATCAGTTCGATGTGCTGATCGAGCGCCCGCATATCTTCTTCGTTGGCTTTCCAGGCCTCGTAGTCCACTTTTTCACCGTCGTCGACGGTGTATTTGCGCACCAGCTCGCGGTAAGTCTTATCCGAGTACATGGGGCCCTGCTGTTCGGCCCGGCTGTCCCCGCCCGTTTCCTGGGGGGAAACCTGGGTGACCTTTTGCGTCGTGCTGCATCCGCCCAGCAAGAGCGCCAGCAGCGCGATGTATATCCAGTCGGAAGGTCTCATGCAAGGTTCATCCTCGGTCGGTTGATGGCGTTGTACTCGCAGAAGGAAACAGGGTTCCCCTCGCGGTCAAGAATGTGCACACAACACTGGTCAATGCGGTCCTGATCGTACGTCCAGGCATCCATGAAGGGCTTGATGCTGATGGTCAGCACCTGGTCCCACAACTCGCCACCGCTGGATTGCACGTCCAGCAGGAGGTCCAGCAGGGCATCGATTTCCTGCTCGGACAGGTTGTCCAGCACCTGGCCGAGACGGCTGTCCCCGGTGGCCCAGCGCACCGCTTCGCTGATCGCCTGGGGGCCATTGATGGTGTTGGTGAATTCGGTGATCAGGTCCCGCGCATCATCCTCGTCCCAGGTTTCATAGCGAGGGAAAAGCCGCGAGACCGGCAGCAGGCCGCGCGGCGTTCGTAGTGCCACCGCCATGCCGAAGCAATTGGGGTCGGAGCAGGGGATCGGCATGAAGTCGTCGGCGGAAAACACACCGAACTGATCAACGATCATGTTCACCGTATCGGCCAGCGTGATGCGGTCCTGGCGTCGCGGATTGTCGTAGCGGCCGGAGTACATCGCAGGTTGAATGACCACGTTTTTCAGTGAGGGATCATCAGCCGCCAGTTGCAGGAAAGCGCCCACCTCGTGGTCATTGATGTCCCGGGTCAGGGTCATCACCGGGTGCACGCTGATGCCGGCGTCATGGCAGTTCCGCAGCGCCCTGCGCTTCAGGGGCAGCAGGTCGGCCCGCGCGCGCAGGGCTTCGTGCGTGCTTTCATCAAAGCCGTCGAACTGCAGGTAGACGAACAAAGACCCCTGCGGATGCCGTTCAAGGCAGGCTGCCAGCTTTTCGACGAAAGCCGGCTGGGCCAGCTTGATGCCGTTGGAGTTGATGGTGACCTGGTTGAACCCGCGCTCGAAGAGCACTTCGATCATGGCGAAGAAATCCGGGTGAATCGTCGGCTCGCCGCCGGACAGCTGGATCATGTCTGAGCCCTGCTTGCCGCCTGCCACCAGCTGGTCGACCTGTGATGAAAATTCATCCAGGCTCAGTAAATGGTCCTCGGCGGGCGAGGAGCCTGCAAAGCAGGTCGGGCAGCTCAGGTTGCAGCGTTCGGTGATCTCGATCAGGACCGTGCAGCTGTGGTCTGCCCACGGCCCGCTTTTTTCCCCTTCGAATCCGGGGGAAGGAGAAGGCCCGCAACTGCTGCCGCAGCAAGACCCTGATGAGGACTGTACGCCGGAAGATTCGTAGTAGTGGCGGATTTCGGAGGACAGCAGCGAAGAAAACCGGCCATGGCTGGCGCAATGCTTGTCCATCCAGACTTCGCGGTCCCGCTCATAGACCTCAGCGCTGATGTGCTCGAGACAGACCGGGCAGATACTGGACGTATCCTTGATCTTGCGGCCCTGGCCGTAGTCCACGGCGCCTTGCGAGGCTTGGTCAGTGTGCGTCTCGGTATTGCTGTCGACCAGTTCTATGTCGAAATTCATTCGTTGCTCCCCGGCGGCTTAGTTTCAAGACCGCCAGAGGAGGCAATAGCTTTCATTGGCTTGATCAGGAAAGACTGATAATGAATACTCCGTCAATGACAGTTTCCCGTGCGTACGCTGGACTCACGACATTCGCTTTCTGGATGTTCATAGTGGTCGCGGCCGTCGCCGACGAGGAGCCTCTCGTCCCCGGCCCTCTTCCCGAAGCGCTCAGTAACAACGCTGTCGCCGAATACACCAGGGACGGCGTGCAGTACGTCATGTCCTTCATGGGCCTGGGTCCGGGCAGGGAACACGGGGATGTCTCCAGAAAGGCCTGGCTCTGGCGCAGTGATACCGCCGCCTGGAAACCGTTCCCCGATGTGCCGGTGGAGCAAGGCCGGCTGGCCGCCGTGGCGGTTGGCCTGTACGACCGGGTGCTGTTATTCGGCGGCTACACGGTCGCGCCGGACGGCACTGAAAAATCCACCCCCGAGGTATTCATCATCAACCCCCTGGATGGCAGCTATCAGCGCCGTGCCGACATGCCGGTACCCGTCGATGACACGGTCGCTTTCGCCTATGCCAACCGCTACATCTACCTGGTGTCCGGCTGGCACGACGAGGGCAATGTCAGTCACGTGCAGTTATATGACACCTGGGAAGACACCTGGGCGATGGCGGATGCCTTTCCCGGCACGCCGGTGTTCGGGCATGCCGGGGGTATCGTCGGTAATCAATTCGTTATCGTGGGCGGGGTCGGTGTGCTGGGCGTATTGGATGGCAAGCGCCAGTTCGGTGCGATCAACCAGGCCTGGCTGGGTGAGATCGACCCCGAAGATCCGAAGAAGATCAGCTGGTCCAAACTGCCCCTGCTGGATGAGACTGCCCAGTACCGTATGGCGGCCACCGGAGACGAGTCATCCGGCCTGGTCCTTTTCGCCGGTGGATCACGCCGGCCCTACAACTTCAACGGCATCGGCTACGATGGGTTGCCCGCTGAACCGGAGAACAGCTTCTTCGCCTGGGATACAGCGACTGGCGCATGGGTGCACTATCCCGACGTGTCGCGACCCGACACGATGGACCATCGTGGCCTGCTTAAAGTTGGGGGCGGAGCATTCGTGACCATAGGCGGCATGACCAAGGGACAGGAAGTGACCGGGCGCGTGGTGAGCCGTCAGTTGCCTGACTGATCGCTCGTGGAGCTTGTTTCGTTTCGGGCGACGTGTGATATGGTTAAAAGAGAACCCGAATAAAAACATTGGGCTAACGGGTTCTGGAGGAGTCTTCAAATGCGTGCAATTGTTACGATTGCCCTGCTATTAATAATGGCAGGTATGATTTTCGCCAGCCTTACGGCCGATGCTCCGGCCGCAGGCGTCGACTATGCTGTCAAGGCTGTCGAGCCGAAGCCTGGCAGAGCAATAGATGCTCCGGGTGAAGGGCTGCTGAACCTTATTTCCGGCGAAAGCTCCCGATCAGAATTCCTGGACGATAAGCCAGGCCAGCGATCGGGTAACCTGCTTTTCCATCTGAAGAGCATGTTGCAGGACTTTTGAGGAAACGCCCCCTTAGAATTTCATTCTGTCATTGATGGAAACACGAAGTCGCCGGTGTCCAAAAGTGAATTAAATGAATAAACGCTCCGGGCACACAATTTGGGTGAGGATCTGTCACTGGCTGGCCGCGCTCAGCGTCATCGCATTGATGGTTTCCGGTTACGCCATGCTGATGACCAACCCGAACTTGTATTGGGGAGAAGTCGGTAACCCGCTCACCCCCGCGTTTCTCGAATTACCGGTCAGCAAAAACTTCCAGCACGGGGGCTGGTCCGAACCAACGCCGTTTTTCGATACCGAGGATTCCCCGGTGACCTCCAACCGCGGCTTTGAAATCCTCAACCTGAATTCCTGGGGCAGAAGCCTGCATTTCCTCATGTCCTGGATATTTGTGATCACGGGGTGCGTCTACCTGGTCCTCGGACTGCTTTCCGGGCACTTCCGACGCAATCTGCTGCCCAGTGCCGGGGAGCTGTCATCCACAGCTTTCTGGCGGGACGTCAAGCAGCATGCCCGTTTCCAGGTCAGCGCTTCGGACAGTGGGCCGCCATATGGCCTGTTGCAGAAATTCGCTTACTGCATGATCCTGTTTTTCATCATCCCCGTCATTTTTTTGACCGGGCTTACCATGTCTCCAAGCATAACGGCCGCGTTCCCGGTGCTGCTGGATATTTTCGGCGGCTACCAATCAGCCCGTACCATTCACTTTTTTGCATTTGTCGCCATGGCGCTTTTCCTGCTGGTGCATATCCTGATGGTTCTGCTGACCGGCGTTGGGCGACAGCTACGCGGCATGACCCTGGGTTTGAAATTACCGGATATTGAACATGACTGACAAAAAAAAGATCACCAGGCGACAAGTGCTGGTTGCCGGGCTTGCTTCAGCCTCCGCCCTGGTCCTGCCGGGTTGCTCGAATGACGGGCCGCCTACTTACGGCAACCTGCTGCGCATGGGTGACAATTTCACCTGGCGGGCTCAGCGCTTGCTGCTGCCATCACATAGACTGGCCAGGGAATACGACCGCCGTGAAATTTCATCCATTCCGGCCATCGGCACGACCGACCCGGGGGATGCTTCAAATCCCTATTTCCAGGAAGAACTCGGCGGTGTTTATGCCCGCCTGCGCCACGCTGATTTTGCGGATTGGCGGCTGGTGATCGAAGGCAGCGTGGCACGGCCAGGCGCCTACTCGGTGGCGGATTTGATGCGCTTCCCGAAAAAGACCCAGATCACCCGGCACACCTGTGAGGAAGGCTGGACTGCTATCGCTGAATGGAATGGGGCGCTGTTGAAAGATGTGCTGGAAGCCGCCGGTATTTTACCGACGGCGCGTTACGTCAATTTTTCTTCCTACGACGGCTGGGACGACAGCATTGACATGTGGGATGCAATGCACCCGCAGACCTTCCTTGCTTATGGCATGAACGGCCGCGAATTGCCTGTGCCGCATGGCGCGCCGGTAAGGCTGAGGGTCGCCACGCAGATGGGTTACAAGAGCATGAAATTCCTTCGCCGGATCGTCGTTACCGATGAATTCGTCGACCCGGGCCTCAGCGGGCCGATTCAGAATGGCTGGTCCTGGTACGCTGGAATTTAAACCAAGTCAGTCCGATGCCGTCATTGCCGCATCGATCATTCCCATCAGCTGTTCCCGGCTGTAGCTGTAGGGCTGGCGTTCGTTCCATTCAACCAGTTCCTTGACCAGTTCGCCGATGGTCCAGCCGGCTTCCTCCTGGTTGGGGACTACCATATAACGGGGTTTGGGGTTTTCACTGAACAGCGCATGTTTGATCGCCTCGGCCACCTCGTCCGGTTCCTTGTGCTGGCTGCGGTCAGCCGGGCTGTCGCTCATGCCTGCCCACTCGTCGGCATACTTCGTGTCTTTGTTCTGAAGCCCCTTTTCCGCCATGCGGGCGCGGGCTGTCGCGGATATGTCGGACTTGTAATTACCCGGCTCAACCGCGCTGACGTTCACGTCGAAACGGGCCATTTCCAGCGCCAGTGTATCGTTGTAGGCTTCAACCGCATGCTTGCTCATGCTGTATGGGCCGCCCATCGGCCAGTCGAGCACGCCGGATATGGAACTGATGTTGATGATGCGGCCCTTCGATTCGATGATCAGGGGCGCGAAGGCCTGGGTCACGCGGTAGACGCCGTACACGTTAACATCGAACAGCCACTGCAGCTCTCCGATATCGGTTTCGATCAGTGGGCCGCCGGTGAAAACACCGGCGTTGTTGACCAGGCCGTGCAGGCCCCGGCCGCCCTTGCGTACCGTTTCAACGGCAGCGTCGACCTCTTCCTGGACCGTGACATCCAGGCGAACGGCCTGGACATTATCCAGCGCGTTCAGGGCATCCATGTCGTTCTGCTTGCGCGCACCGGCATAAACGAAATACCCCTTCGAGGCCAGGAGTTCGGTGGTGCGGCGGCCGATACCAGAGCTGGCGCCGGTAATCAGCACGGCTTTTTGCGCGCTCTCCTGTTCATGTGAATCGGCAGTGACCGGCAGCGATACAAAAAGCAGGAAGGCAGCAATGCAAACGGCGCAAAACAGAATCTGGGTGGTTCGAATCATTCTCACTGGATTTCTCCTCGGGATTCAGACGGGATAGGGTAGCATCAGGGTTTCTGTGATTCCCAGCGCACGACCTCACCGCCTTTCATCACAAAAATCACGCGTTCAAGCTCGGTAATGTCTTCTAGCGGGTCGCCCGCGACAGCGATGATGTCCGCAAAATACCCTGGGGCCACGCCACCGGTCTGGCCTTCCCAGCGCAGCAGCTTTGCCGCCTGCGTGGTGGCCGCCCGGATCGCCTGCATCGGACTCATACCCAGGTCCACCATGCGTGAAAACTGCATGGCATTGTCACCGTGGGGGATGACGGCCGAATCAGTTGAAAACACCATGTTTACTCCCGCCTCGACCGCCTTGGCGAAGTTCGCACGCCGGCGTTCGTGGATGAAGGCCGCTTTCTCCATGGATTCCGGCAACAGGCCATTCTTTTCTCCCTCGGCCAGCAGGTATTCGGTGGCGTAAATGTTCATCGACAACCAGGTGCCCTTTTCCTTCGCCAGCTTGATGCCTTCGTCGTCGATCAAGCTGGAGTGTTCTATGGAATCTACCCCCGCCTGGATGGCGTAGC
>JARFQZ010000228.1 GCA_029287515.1 Lysobacterales bacterium | reverse complement strand
AAACCGGGAATGGCCTGATTCCAGCATTTGAGGCAGAAATTCTTCCAGCGCCGCATCATTGTGCACAACCACCATCTGCGAACGCGGAATCATCGCGTCACGAACCTGGGTTTCGGAAACTTCGAGGGCGCCTTCCATCATGGCCAGGGCATCAGCATCGACGATCCCCTGATCACAGGCGTGTTTAAGAAATTCCAGCAACTCTTCCCGGTCCCGGGGCTGGTTTGAAAAGGCTGCGCCGATTTTCTCGACCCAGGTCTTTTTCCCGGAACCGTTACTCGATTGGTCTTCGCTCATGTTGGTAATACCGGCAACGCCATTCGCGTCACCCCGAATATAGGGCCGTAATCAAACCTAATCCAGTGTTTTTTCCAAATTTTTCAGAGATAAGGATTGGCGATTCCGATCGAATTGAGCAATTCGACTTCCAGGGATTCCATCTTCACGGCTTCTTCCCCGGTTTGATGGTCATGGCCGAGCAAGTGCAAAACCCCGTGCACTACCAGATGAGCCCAGTGCGACTCGGGGGGCTTGCCCTGGAGCCGGGCCTCTTCTGCGACCAGCGGAGCACAGATGACAATATCGCCGAGCAATGGCAGATCGATTCCTGGTGGAAGCTCCGCCGCAAAGGACAGCACGTTTGTCGGGCCATCCTTTCCACGGTACTGCCCATTGAGCTGGCTGCTTTCTTCCCTGTCCACCAGGCGCAGGGTCAACTCGGCGCCGGTATGATCTTTCAGCGCCAGCCCGGCCCATAGCTCAAATTGTTCTGCTGAAGGAATCCCTTCAAAATCCGTTGCGATCTGGATGTCCAGCTCAATGGTCATCAGAGTCAACGGATTCCCTGTCATAAGCTTCTACTATGTGCTGCACCATGGGATGTCGCACCACGTCCCGTGCAGAGAAATAGCTGAAACTCACGCCTTTCACCTGTTCCAGAATTCTCAATGCATGTTTCAGCCCGGACATCGATTTGCGGGGTAAATCGATTTGAGTGATGTCCCCGGTGACAACGGCCGTCGACCCGAAGCCGATCCGTGTCAGGAACATCTTCATCTGTTCGCGGGTAGTATTCTGGGCTTCATCGAGAATGACGAATGCATCATTCAAGGTTCTGCCCCGCATGAACGCAAGCGGCGCAACCTCGATGACATTCCGTTCGATCAGGGTTGATACCCTCTCAAATCCGAGCATTTCATAAAGCGCGTCGTAAAGCGGGCGCAGGTAGGGATCGACCTTCTGGGCCATGTCCCCCGGCAGGAATCCCAACCGCTCACCGGCTTCGACCGCAGGCCTGACCAGGACAATTCTCTGGACCCGGTCTTCCTGCAGCGCAGCCACGGCGCAGGCCACTGCGAGGTAGGTCTTGCCGGTTCCCGCCGGCCCCACTCCGAAGTTGATCGCGTGTTGCGAAATGTTTTTCAGATAGCCTTTCTGGTTTGGGCCCCGCCCCCGGATGATCCCCCGTTTTGTCTTGATGCTGACTTCGTCCGGCAGTTCACGGCCCCCATCCTTGTCACCCAGTTCCTCGATGCCCGATTCCTGCAGATGAAGATTGATCAGCTCGGGCGTGAGGACCTCGGTCTCGGACAGGCGGTAAAGGCTTTGCAGGAGGCGGCGGGTGGCGCGGCTCTGCCGGTCCGGGCCTTCGATGGTAAACAGGTTGCCCCGGCAGAAAATGTCAACGCCAAGGCGGGACTCTATCTGTTTCAGATGTTCGTCGAACTGTCCACAGAGGTTCGCCAGCCGCAGCGTGTCTGCCGGCTCCAGTTCCAGGGCCAGTCGCGCACTCATGCGGCGTCCGCCGAGCCATGCTCTGCCAGGATGACTCTTCCCCTGAGGGAGTTGCTCAACGCCTCGGTGATCTCCACGTCAACGAAGTGACCCACCAGGCGCGGATTACCGTCAAAATTGACGACGCGGTTGTTCTCCGTTCTGCCTGCCAACTGCCTGGCGTCTTTCTTACTGCGGCCTTCAACGAGGATGCGCTGGGTGCTTCCCACCATGGCCCGGCTGATCCGGGCTGCCTGCCCGTTAACCAGGCCCTGCAGGCGCATCAGGCGTTCCTTTTTGACTTCCAATGGGACATCGTCCGGCAGGCTGGCGGCAGGCGTGCCGGGGCGGGCCGAAAAGATGAAACTGAAACTCTGATCGAAATCCAGTTCCGCGATCAGTTTCAATGTTTGCTCGAAGTCCCGCTCCGTCTCGCCGGGGAACCCGACGATAAAATCGGACGACAGGCTGATGTCCGGACGTTTTTCGCGCAGGCGGCGAATCTTCTGTTTGTATTCCAGAACCGTGTGGCCCCGTTTCATCAGCGCCAGCACCCGGTCCGAACCGGTCTGCACCGGCAAGTGCAGGTAGTTTGCAAGTTCGGGGACTTCCCCGTAGGCGTCAATCAGATTCTGTGAAAACTCCACCGGGTGCGACGTCGTGAAGCGCACGCGCTCTACCCCGTCGATGGCAGCCACGTAATGAATCAGCAAGGCGAGGTCTGCGATCGTGCCGTCGTGCATCGGGCCCCGGTAGGCATTGACATTCTGGCCCAGCAGGTTGATTTCCCTTACTCCCTTTTCCGCCAGCGTGGCGCATTCGCTAATGACATCGTCGAAAGGACGGCTGATCTCTTCCCCCCGGGTATACGGAACGACGCAGAACGTGCAGTACTTGCTGCAACCTTCCATGACCGACACGAATGCACTGGCTCCCTGGGCTCCCGGCTCCGGCAGGTTATCGAATTTCTCCACTTCGGGAAAAGACACATCGACAGCCGATTGCCCTTCCCGCCGCACGGAATCCAGCATTGACGGCAGACGGTGTAGTGTCTGTGGCCCAAACACCATGTCCACGATCGGCGCCCGGTTGATGATGGCCTTTCCTTCCTGGCTGGCGACGCAGCCTCCCACGCCGATCACCACATTGGGATTGTTCTTTTTCAACTGTTTCCAGCGCCCCAACTGGGAAAAAACTTTTTCCTGGGCTTTTTCCCTGATCGAGCAGGTGTTGATGAGGATGACGTCCGCATCCTCCTCGCGGTCGGTCAGTTCCAGGCCATGGGACGAAGCCAGCACGTCGGCCATTTTGCCGGAATCATACTCGTTCATCTGGCACCCGTGGGTCTTTATGTAAAGCTTGCCTTTCATTAAATCGGTCAGTTATCCAGGTGAACAGCGTAGAATACACTCAAGTACTTTTTTCCGCTACGTTGACAGGACATTTTATTGAATGACAAGCCCTCTTACCTGCTGAATAACGAGTTGCTCGCGCGGCTGCGTGGAGCACGCCATGTCATGGTGCTGACAGGCGCCGGAATGTCTGCCGAAAGTGGTATACCTACGTTCAGGGATGCGCAAACGGGAATCTGGGAAAAATACCGGCCCGAAGAGCTCGCCACGCCGGAGGCATTTGCCGCTAATCCCGGCCGGGTGTGGCGGTGGTACGAAGAACGGCGCAGCGCGGTAAGGGCAGCTTCACCCCATGCAGGCCACCAGGCCCTGGTTATGCTGGCAAACCTGGTTCCCGGGTTCAGCCTGGTCACCCAGAACGTTGATGGATTGCATCAGCTGGCCGGCTCCGGAAATGTCACGGAACTGCATGGGAACATTCTAAGGTCGAAATGTCATATATCCGGCCGGCAGATCAGCGGGGAATGGCTGGCGGACTCATCGCAGATTCCGCCACCCTCCCCTTACGTGAATCGCGGATACGCACGGCCCGACGTCGTCTGGTTTGGTGAAGTTCTTCCCAAGGAGGCACTGGAGGCCGCGATGGAAGCAGCCGCCCTGTGCGATTTCTGTCTCTCGGTAGGCACCACTTCGCTGGTTCAGCCCGCGGCCAGTTTGCCACTGATGGCCCTCGAGCATGGCGCGGCCGTCGTGGAGGTCAATCCACGGGAAACTCCCCTGAGCATGCATGCGGGGCAATGCCTGCGGGGCCCGGCTTCGGTTGCGCTCCCGGAAATCGTGCAGCAACTGGCGGCTTCGAAACACGACCCGGATCAAGGCCCTCGTCTATAATTCGACCCATAATCGAACCTCGAAAACAGGGCAAACCTCAAAAAAGGGCTGCGCAAATGTCCAATCTGAAGAAATTCCGGGATACTCTCGACGAAATCCGCGAGGCGGGACTTTACAAGACCGAGCGCGTCATCACCACCCCCCAGAATGTGGAAATCCGGGTGCAGGACGGTAGTGAAGTCCTTAATTTCTGCGCCAACAATTACCTGGGTCTTGCGGATAATCCGGAGGTGGTCAAAGCGGCTCACCAGGCGCTGGATGACCACGGCTTCGGCCTGGCTTCGGTGCGTTTTATCTGCGGAACCCAGGACCTTCACAAGCAACTTGAGCAGTCCATTTCTGAATTCTTCGGCACCGACGACACGATCCTCTATACCTCCTGTTTCGATGCGAATGGCGGCCTGTTCGAAACCATCCTGGGCCCGGAAGACGCGGTAATTTCCGATGCACTGAACCACGCGTCGATCATCGACGGCATCCGCTTATGCAAAGCTCAGCGCCACCGTTACCCCAACAGTGACATGGCGGCGCTGGAAGAATGCCTCGTCTCGACCCGGGATTGTGACACCCGGCTGATCGCGACTGACGGTGCCTTCAGCATGGATGGCTACATTGCCAGGCTGGATGAGATCACCTCGCTGGCAGAACGCTATGATGCGCTGGTCATGGTTGACGATAGCCATGCCACCGGCTTTATGGGTAAAACCGGGCGCGGCTCCGCCGAGCATCATGGCGTCATGGACAAGGTGGATGTCTTCACCTCCACCCTCGGTAAAGCACTCGGTGGAGGCTCAGGCGGTTTCACAACCGGACGCCAGGACATCATTGACCTGCTGCGCCAGCGTTCACGCCCCTATCTTTTCTCCAATACCCTGCCACCCCCATTGGTTGCCGCCTCGATCAAGGTGTTCGAAATGTTGTCCGGCTCAACCCGGTTGAGAGACAAACTGGAAAGCAGCACCCGCTATTTCCGCGAAAAAATGAGCACAGCAGGATTCGACATCAAGCAGGGCAATCACCCCATCGTGCCGGTCATGTTGTATGACGCACCATTGGCACAGGAATTTGCCGCCCGATTACTGGATGAAGGCATCTACGTCATTGGCTTTTTCTTCCCGGTTGTACCCAAGGGTGAAGCCCGTATCCGTGTACAGGTTTCGGCCGCCCACGAAAGACATCACCTTGATCGCGCGATTGAGGCCTTTGTAAAAGTTGGCAGGGATCTGGACGTCTTGTAGAGGCATATAAAACGATAGCCGTGATTTTTATCCCCATGATTGTGAATAGGGAACAGCCACCGGAACGTATTCAGTGCGTATGACCGGGTCACGCGGTTTGAAATCAGTATTCAAGTGGTTTCTTACTGAGCCTTTGAAGCTGACCCAGGCTTGAAAATAACCGCTTTACCGGTACGGCCGTCAATCAGAATTTTCATTGCCTGTTTCAGACGTACATGCCTGACGTATTCGGTTTCAGAAACGGCTTCAATGGAATTGAGCCAGTCCCAGTCAATGTAATTATTTACGCTACTGCTATTAATTGTCAGATAGCCGATCTGGAAAGTAATCAGATTCTGGAAGAAGTGTGTTCCGAAAGACGGCTCAACCACGAAATCACCATAGTCAGCCTCGACGATCACCCGTGCCGAGGAAATC
>JARFQZ010000212.1 GCA_029287515.1 Lysobacterales bacterium | reverse complement strand
CACGCCGAAGGGGCAGCGGCCTCCATCCAGCTCGGCCATTCCGGCTTTTTCACCAATAAGGCGGTCATCGGCAAGCGCCCGCTCGGCGCCTCGCCCGCATGGTGCCTTTTCATGCGCTCACGCTGCCGGGCCATGACAGCGGAAGACATCGCCGACAAGATCCGGGACTTCTCGAACGCCGCGATGATGGCCAGGGACGCCGGCTTCGACGCGGTGGAAATCCACGCCGGCCACGGCTACCTGCTGAGCCAGTTCCTCAGTCCATGGACCAACAAGCGACGGGACGATTATGGCGGCAGCCTGAGTAACAGGATCCGTTTCGCCCGGCAGGTCATTGAACTCACGCGGGAAAAAACCGGTCCGGATTTTCCGATACTGGTGAAGATGAACCTGGAGGACGGTATGCCGCAAGGTATTGGAATCGAAGACTCCGTTCATATTGCACAAGCCTTTGAAAAAGCGGGCGCTTCGGCACTGGTACCGAGCTCTGGTTTCACCGCCCGCGTCCCCTTCCTGATGTTGCGGGGAAACCTCCCAGTGCTGGAAATGAGCCGTAACCAGCCTGGCTGGGCCGACCGCATCGGCATGCGTTTGTTCGGGCGCTTCCTGGTCCCGGAGCATCCGTATCGCCCATTGTTCCAGTTCGAGCAGGCGAAGCGGATCCGCCACGCGGTGGGCATTCCGGTGATTTATGTCGGAGGCGTTGATTCAAGCAAGGCGATTGGGCAAGCCCTGCAAAACGGATTCGAATTCGTTCAGCTGGGACGTGCGACCATCCAGGATCCGGGCTTTGCGTCGAAAATCGAACGTGGTGAAATGACGAAATCCCCATGTGACCATTGCAATCGCTGCGTGGCCGCAATGGACGCCGGGGGTGTTTACTGTGTGTCCAACCGCCTTGGATTCATGAGTTCGAAACGGGGTTGAATCTGACCCACGGATGCTTGCAGACCCGGATTCAGGCCCGCACGCGCTTCATTCCAGGATCATACAAGGGTTTCAGTGACACGGTGGCAGGACAGCGGGTGCCGCCGATGTCGACTTCCCATGTTCCTGCAGCCAGATAATCGGCATCGACCGGATCGCCTGCGACCATGGCCAATCCGACCGAAGCACCCAGCGTGTGGCCATAGGACGCGGCGCGCACTTCGCCCACCGGCTGGCCGTTGCGCAGAACCACTTCGGAGTGAATCATCAGCGGTTCCGGATCCTGCAGCAGGATCTGCACCAGCCGGTGCGGATAATGCAGGTCGGCCTTGCGCTCGATGCATGACTGCTTGCCGATGAAGTCGCTGTCCTTGTCCAGCCGAACCGCGAATCCCAGCCCGGTGGTATACGGGTCGTCCATGTTGTCGATGTCGTGACCGTAGTCGCGGTAGCCCTTCTCCAGCCGTAAGCTGGACAGCGCCTTGAGGCCGGCATGCTTCAGACCGAAAGCGTCGCCTGCCTCGACGATGCGGTCGTACACGTGAACGGCCTGCTCGGAGGGGATGTTGAGTTCATACCCCAATTCACCCACGTAGGTGATGCGCACGCAGAGCACGCGTCCCAGGCCGATATCTATCTCCCGCGCAGTGCGGAAGGGGAAGGCCTCGTTGGACAAATCCGCGCTGCTAATCGATTGGAGCAGTTCGCGGGAACGCGGGCCCTGGATATTAAGCTGCCCGTAGCCCGACGTGACGTCGGTGACCGACACCTGCTGTCCCTCACGGATATGGCGCTTAATCCAGGTTTCGGTGTGGCGGTGAGCCACGTCCGAGGTAACGACCATGAAGTTTTCCTCGTCCAGCCTCGTGACAGTGAGATCGGCCTCCAGCCTGCCGTCTTCATTCAGCCACTGCGTATAGGTAATCCTGCCGTCCTCGGCGTTTACCTCGTTGGCGGACAGGTAGTTCAGGAATTCACCGGCATCCCGGCCCTGGACCAGGAATTTGCCCATGAAGCTCATATCCATTGCGATCACGCCCTCGCGGCAGGCGCGGTGCTCTGCCTCCCACCAGGGAAACCAGTTGGCCCTGCCCCAGGTCAGACGGTCGGCTACCGGCTCGTGGCCTTCCGGCGCATACCAGCCGGGCGATTCCCAGCCGCTGACGTCGCGGAAATGAGCCCGCTGCGCCACCAGGCGGTCGTGGAACGGAGACTGGCGCGCACCGCGCGCGGTTACCGGGGAGCGGTCGGGGTAGTGGCAGGCGTAGACCAGACCCAGGGATTCCAGCGCCCGCTGACGGCGGTATTCCGGATTGCACTGGTAACGATGGAAGCGGTCGATGTTGACTCCCGTGACGTCTACATCGGGCCGCCCGTTCATGATCCAGTGCGCCACCACGCGGCCCCAGCCACCACCGGTAATGATACCGACGGAATTCAGGCCGGCAGCGACAAAATAGTTGCGCAGCTCGGGGGCCTCCCCGATAACCGGGGCCAGGTCGGGGGTAAAGCTCTCCGGCCCACAGAAGAACTTGCGGATGCCCGATTCCATCGTGACCGGAACGCGCTCCATGGCTTTTTCCAGGAATGGCGTGAGGCGGTCCCAGTCGGGCGGCAGTTCACCGAAGGAAAAGTCCTCGGGAATCCCGTCCACCCGCCACGGCGCGCAATCCGGCTCGAACAGGCCGACCATCATGCCGCCGGTTTCCTCGCGGTAGTACGCGTGGACCGAGGGGTCCTCGAGCACCGGCAGGTCACTGCTCACGCCTTCGATCGCTTCGGTGATCAGGTAGTAGTGCTCCGCCGCCTGGTTGGGGATGACCACGCCGGACTGCTCGCCCAGCTGGCGGGCCCACATACCGGCACAATTGACCACGAATTCCGAGCGGATCTCGCCCCGCTCGGTACGCACCCCCGTGACGGTGCCGTTGCGGCTGAGCACGCCGCGGACCGGGGTATTCTGAAAAATCTTCGCACCTTTCAGGCGTGCGCCTTTGGCCAACGCCATGGTCACGTCCACGGGATTGATGCGACCGTCCTCCGCTGCGTAGAAACCGGCCTTGAGGGTGTCCACCCGTGCGAAAGGAAAAAGCTCCCCGACTTCCGATGGAGACAGTTCCTGGATATCGTTGCCGTGCAGGCGGTTGAACGCGGTGATGCGACGATACTCCTCGAGGCGGTCCTCATCCGCGGCCACTTCGATAAAGCCACAGGGATTGAAACCGGTCTGCTGTCCGGTCTCAGCCTCCAGGCGCCGGTAGAGATTCATTGAGTGCTTGCGCACGCTTAGAATGGTCTCCGAGCCTGAGCCGTAGGTGGTCATCAGGCCGGCCGCATGCCAGGTCGTGCCGGACGTGAGCTGGTCGCGTTCCAGCAGCACGACCTCCCTGCAGCCCATGTCAGCCAGGTGATAGGCGACCGAACAGCCGATGATTCCGCCACCGATGATAACGACCTGCGCGTGCTCGGGAAGGATTGTTTCAGACATGGGATGCGCTTCCGTTTATATGTTGCTCAGAAAGCTGATTTCAGCACAGCGGCGGCCGCAATGGAATGACTCAATACAGGCTTTTCAATCCCAGCCGATCTCCTCCAGGTGATCGTCGTCGATACCCAGGTAATGGGCGATTTCATGCACCAGCGTCGTGGCGATCTCATCCAGCAGTTCGTCCCGCGAGAGGTCCATTTCCAGATGCGGCTTGCGAAAAATGTAAATGATATCGGGCAACTCACCGAAATCTTCCACGCTGCGCTCGGTCAGCGGCGTGCCCTCATACAGACCGAGCAAGTCTTCAGCCTCGGGACCGAGCTCACCCGGTGCTTCGTCCTCCACCCGAATTTCGATGTGCTCCATTGCGTCGTGCACCCAGCCCGGCAGGCGGTCCATGACCCGCTGAACTGCAAGTTGGAATTCGTTCTCGTCCATTACCAATTCACGAAAGAGCCCAAAAAAGTCAGCAGCGCAACCGCGCCGCCGGGGGCTGACGAATGCCGCTCGCCCCCCTGTTATTTTCACACGGGTTTTCTCCAGACCTCGGACAAACGCCTCCCGGTTTTGCACCACACCCCTCGATTATGCCGTAAGACAGAGCCCCCGGGTTGCTGTCGTTCCGGCGCCCGGCAACCCGACTAGCTGCGATTGGCTTTGCCGCGCCGTGTATCAGGGCTCTGGCAGGAGCATCGATCTTTTCAGGTTTTTCAGATGATTATCATCGGTTTTTTCGAACAATAGACACTTTAATCCCGACATTTATGTCATAAGATAAGCCCCGTTGTCTCACAGTCGACGGAAAACGGATGAGCACAATCGGAACAGATTGGACATTTCTCAGCAGCCACGCGCACGTGCTGATCTGCCTGGCGGAGAACCCGCGGGCAAAGCTGCGCGACATCGCTGACCGAATCGGCGTGACAGAGCGAACCGTCATGCGCCTGATCACCCAGCTGGACGAGGCCGGTTTTCTCAGGCGCAGCAGGCGCGGCCGGGGAAATTATTACGAAATAGTGGCTCGCGAACCGCTGAGGCATCCCATCGAGGCGCATTGCACCGTGGAAATGCTGCTGAGACCCGTACTGGAGGCGGATGACAGTCTGGGGAGCGAAATGGTCACCTCCGAAGGGAAAGACGCGGGCGACCCACCCTGAATGGACGTAACTGCCTTGGAGCACCGCGCTGAGAGGGCGCCGGGCCGCTTCAGGCCAATGGAGATGAAAAGATGAAAACTCGACTTGCAATCCTGCTGCTCTGCGCGCTGTTGACATCGCCGACGGCCTGGGCCGTTGAAGCGTTATCGACGGCGGAACTGGTATCACATTGCGATAAGTACTACGACGAACAAGCCTCGGAGGACCGGATATTTTGCGTCCGCTACATCCAGGGCTTCATTGACGGCGCCGTCGCTACCGACGAACGTGTCACTCGCAATGTCGTCGAGGAGTACGAAAAAGAAGAATCGTTCAGCGAACGCGCTGCACGCACGCGAATCGGGAATCGACTGGATCGTTTCGGTTCCTCGGTTTACGCCGACTTCTGCCTCGGCGACCCGGTACCCCTGAAAGAAGTGGTCGAGCACGTGGTGGCCGATGCGCAGAAAGAGCAACTGGCGGAAGCGAATCCGCTCGCCAGAGACCTGGTTTACCGGACCCTGCGGGAGCACTATCCCTGCGAGGCAGACGGCTGAGGAAGCATGGCCGACTTACCCGACAAAACCCGCGCCCGGGAGACTGCCACGTCAAACCTGGCCAGAATGGCACTGATGGGCCTGCTGCTGGTCGCGGCCTGGCTGCTGTGGTCCGGTTTCTTCAAGCCGCTGTTACTGATCCTCGGGGCATTCTCCTGTGCTCTGGTATTGCTGGTTGCCCATCGGATGCACCTGTTCGACACCGACGTATTCGCGCTGCGTTTC
>JARFQZ010000187.1 GCA_029287515.1 Lysobacterales bacterium | reverse complement strand
TTCGTCGGCAGCGTCAGATGTGTATAAGAGACAGAGCCAAAACCGGGCAGCCGTTTTTTACTTTTCTGTCCTTCACCCAGACCCATGAACCGGTGGATCCCCACCCGGATTATTACGGTAAGACAGGTAATGGCAGTTTCGCGGACGTGCTGGCACAGACCGATGCCTATGTGGGTGAGGTGCTCGATACCATCGACACACTGGGACTGAAGGAAAACACCATAGTCATCTTTACCTCTGACAACGGCCGCGAAGGCGTGCCCAGGTCCTTCGGGTTCACCGGACCCTGGCGAGGCGGCATGTTTTCCCCATACGAAGGTTCCCTGCGCGTCCCGTTCCTGGTCCGCTGGCCCGGCAAAATTCCGCCGGGACAGGTGTCCAACGAAATCGTACACCAGATTGACCTGTTCCCAACGCTGGCCAGGGCCACCGGGGGTAAAATTCCGGATGACCGGATCATCGACGGCGTCGACCAGACCGACTTCCTGATGGGAAAGACCCCGAAGTCAGCCCGGGAGTCCGTCATCATCTACATCGGCAACACGCTGTTTGGCCTTAAATGGCGCAACTGGAAGATGCTGCTGAAGGAACTGGACCGGGAGAGTTACGCAATCAGGGACCTGGCTTACCCGACCATCTACAACCTGATCGTGGACCCGAAAGAGGAAGTGCCTGAACTCAATTACCTGAACGACACCTGGGTGGATTTTCCCCTGTACCAGGTCCTGGAGGATCACCAGGCTTCAATTGCGAAGGACCCTGGCGCTCCGGACCCCTGAAGACCTGCAAACGGATTATTATTTGAACTGCAAAGGACGGCCCAGCCAGCCCTCCATGCGCTCTTTCTCCCGGTTGTTGATCCGGGAGTCTGGCAGGATGGCGTAACTGACAGGGATTTCAGGGCCGGTGACCATCGATACGGTCAGCAGGCGTCCGTCCCGCACCAGCGTCAGCTCCACTTCTTCGCCCCTTTCCAGTTTCAGGAACCGGGCGAGGTAGTTGTCCGGGGCAACCCGGAAGCCATTGATGGCCAGCAACTCATCGCCGGGAAGAACCCCGGCCTTCGCTGCCGGCTGGCCTCGCACCACGTATTCCGCAAACAGGGCCGCACCGGATTCCTCCCAGTTCACACCGATACCCGCTGACTCGCCCTCACCCTTGCCGTTTAGGGGTGTCCTCTGCAGACTCAGGCCGTAGAAGGCAAGCGCTTCATCAATGTGCGGATCAACGGTTGTCTGCAACATTTTTTCTACCGCTTTTCTCACCGCAGGCCCTGCTACCGATTCGACCTGTTGCTCGAACGCGCCCGGCGGATAGCCGGCCAGGCCCGATTCACGCGGACCGTATTGTGAATACATCGCTCTCACGACCGTGTCCAGGCTTTTGCGGTTGTTCGTTTCCCGGCGGATCTCCATGTCAGTGACAAAACCGATCAGGCCACCCTTGACATAGTAGGAAACCGTGCTGTTGACCTTGTTGCTGTCCTCTTTGTAATGCTTGATCCAGGTATCGAAAGACGCCAGTTCCGCCGATCTGACCGCCCGCCCCGGAGTAGTTTCATATTTGCGGAACTCCTCGGCCAGCAGGTCAAAATATTCGCCAACGTCTATCAATCCCGCGCGAAACAACAGAAGGTTGTCGTAATAGCTGGTCAGGCCCTCGGCCAGCCACAGTTCGCGCGTATACACTTCGCCGGAATAGTCATAGTCGACGAGCGCCTCCGGCCTCATGCGGCGGACATTCCAGGAATGGAAAAATTCGTGCGACACAAGCCCCAGCCACTTGATGTAGTCCTTCTGGCCACGCATCTGCCAGGGGCTGCACATCATCACCGTGCTGTGGTCATGCTCCAGGCCGCCAAATTTGTCCATGAAGAGGTTCAGGAACAGGTAGCGACGGCTGAACGGATTCACGCCCCAGAAATCCTGCTGGGCCCGAACGATCTCAGCCACGTCGTCGGCAGCCTTCTGACCATCCCAAAACGGGTTTTCCCGCAACATCACCAGCGAATAGGGATGGCGGTCCACTTCGAATTCATAAACGACGGGATTGCCCGTAAGTATCGGGCTATCTACCAGCTCATCGTAATCCCGGGCGATGAACTCACCGGCGGTTCCGGTTCTTTCCAGGGAAGTTTGAATCAAACCCCAATCCGCTGGCAACTGAATACGAACGGTTTGCTGCCGGCCGCTGGTCTGCTCGCTATAGAGAAAAAGCCCGGTCCCGTTCAGCAAGCCGAACTCCGCTTCGACCCAGCTCTCAGAAACATTTCTGCGCCCGGCCCAGACGTCATATTCGACCGTGACCCGGTTCACGCCAGTGGTTTCTACCTGCCAGAGGTGCGTGGCCAGTTTTCTAACGTTCAACGGGTTGCGGCTGGGATCATGTGCCTGCAGCCGCTCCAGGTTGGTGGCGAAATCGCGGATCAGGTATGACCCGGGAGTCCATGACGGAAGGTGCAAATCGAGGCGGTCTGCCTGCACTTCGAAAGTGGACCGGACGTGGACATACTGGCTGTTCTTATCGGGAAAGCTAAGTTCGTGAAGAACGCCCGGCTCGCCGGCTGCCATGGCAGCCCCGTGCCAGGCGAACAGAATTAGCGCAATGACCCACCCTCGGAACATTCCTGACCTCAAACGCCCTGTCGATGCTTCCTCACGATCAGCATCGCCATTTCCAGAGACTGTTCGTAGTTCAGGCGTGGGTCCACGGTGGACTTGTAGTCCCGTTTCAGGTCTTCGTCGGACAGGTCGCGCGCGCCGCCCGTGCATTCGGTGACATTTTCACCGGTCAATTCCAGGTGCACGCCTCCGAGCCTTGAATCGTTGTCGCGATGGATTTCGAACGCCAGGTCCATTTCGCCCATGATCTTCCGGAACCGGCGGGTCTTGATGCCGTCGCCGGTCGATTCGGTATTGCCGTGCATGGGATCGGCGATCCACAATACCGGGCTGCCAGTATCGTGTACGGCCCTGATCAGCGGTGGCAGATGCTCCTCAATTTTTGCTTCGCCCATGCGGTGGATCAGCACGATGCGACCCGCTTCACGGCAAGGATTGAGCTTCTCGAGCAGCGCAGCCAGCCAGCCTTTATCCATACCCGGGCCCACCTTGATACCGATCGGGTTACGGATTCCCCGGAAATATTCCACGTGAGCGCCGTCCAGGTCGGCCGTGCGCATACCGATCCAGGGGAAATGGGTCCCCAGGTTGAACCAGCCCCATTGCCGGGGTACCTGGCGGGTCTGTGCCTGTTCATAGTGCAGGTGGAGTGCTTCGTGTGAAGTGAAAAAGTCTACCCGCTTCAGGCTGCCAACGTCGCGGCCCGTGATGGTCTCCATGAACCGCAGCGACTGCCCCAGGCTTTCCGTGAGCTTGTGGAATTCATCGGCCAACGGCGAATGATCCAGCCAACCGAGTTCCCAGTACTCCGTGTGGTGTACATCGGCAAAACCGCCATCGGCCAGCGAGCGCACGAAATTCATGGTCAGGGCCGAATACTTGTGCGCCTCCAGCAGTCGGCCGGGATCGGGAATCCGCGACGCCTCATCGAAGTCGAAGGCATTGACCAGGTCGCCCCTGTAACTGGGCAGGGTTACGCCGTCACGTGTTTCCACATCGGACGACCGCGGCTTGGCGTACTGGCCGGCGAACCGGCCGATCCTGACCACCGGCATCTGCAGGCCGTGCACCAGCGCCAGGCTCATTTGCAACAGGACCTTCAGGCGGTTGGTGATCAGCGGAGAGCAACATTCGGCGAAGCTTTCGGCGCAATCTCCGCCCTGCAGCACGAACCGCTTTCCTGCCTGTGCTTCGGCAATCTGTTCACGCAGAGAAAGGATCTCCCATGAAGTGACAAGAGGTGGAAGTTCCGCCAGTTTTTTCAGCGCCAGGTCGAGCGCGACCGGATCCGGGTAACTGGCCTGTTGAAGTGCAGGGAAATCCTGCCACGACGTGGGTTTCCAGTCATCCGCCGGATTGACTTCCTGAACCGGAGCCGTCGAACCGGAACCTGCTGAAATATTCATTTGTTTCAAACCTTTGTTTTGTTGGCCAATGCCACGACCAGAATGGTAACCACTGTGATGCCCGCGTACCAGACAAACGTCCAGGCGGGCATGCTCAGCGCCAGGAAAGTCCACATGACTTCGGCACACTCACCGGACCCCTGGAACACTTCGGCAAGCACCCGGGAAAAAGGCATGGTATCGAGCATGTAGTTGAGGCCCATGCCGCAATCCGGCACCAGTTCGGGCGGCAGGTTCTGCAACCAGAGGTGTCTCGCGGCAATACCCATGCCGGCGAGACCTGCCAGTGAAACCAGGCCTGCATACACCCAGCGGCCGACACTTCCCGGATTATGCAGCGCGGCGACCAGGGCCACGGCACCGATACACATGAAAGCGATGCGCTGGAAAACACACAGCGGGCACGGATCGACAAAGTCCGCGTGCTGCTTGTACAGCGCGAATCCGATTAAACCCGCGCAAGCCAGGGCTACCAGAAAAAACCAGACCCTGGGTTTGAAAATTACCGCCACTTTCCTTTCCTCTTACATTCTCAATGCAGATCGACATTAATCTGCCTCAGAGAATAAAGACCCGGCTGATCAAGCCGGGTTCCTTTATAATGAAAAGTCCTTCAGTTCACGGACTCTAAAGGCACGATAATGAGTGTAAATCCGCAAAATTACAAGGCTGCAGGCCACTCCCCGATACACGCACCACACGGTAATTCGATCAGCTGCGCCGGATGGCACCAGGAAGCCGCCATGCGCATGCTGATGAACAACCTCGACCCGAACGTGGCGGAAAAGCCCGATGAGCTGATTGTCTACGGCGGAACGGGTAAGGCGGCCCGCAACTGGGCGTGCTACGACCGGATCATCCAGACGCTGCAAAGGCTGAAAAACGATGAAACCCTTCTGATCCAGAGCGGGAAGCCCGTGGGCGTGTTCCGGACCCACGACGAGGCGCCCCGCGTGCTGATCGCGAATTCCAACCTGGTGCCGCGCTGGGGCAACTGGGACGTTTTCAGGGACCTTGAGGACAAGGGCCTGACCATGTACGGCCAGATGACCGCGGGTTCGTGGATTTATATCGGTTCCCAGGGCATTGTCCAGGGCACCTATGAGACCTTCGCTGAATGTGCCAACCAGCACTTTGACGGCAGTCTGTCGGGCAAGCTGACGGTAACCGCCGGTCTGGGTGGCATGGGCGGCGCCCAGCCGCTGGCGGTGACGATGAACGACGGCCTGTGCCTCGCTGTCGAGGTGGATTCCTGGAGAATCCAGCGCCGTGTGGAAACCGGCTACTGCGACGTGATGTCCGATAACCTGGACGAGGCGCTGGACCTGCTGGACAAGGCGGAGGGCGGGTACTCGGTCGGCCTGCTCGGTAATATCGCCGACGTGATGCCGGAACTTGATAGGCGCGGCATCGTTCCTGACATCATCACGGACCAGACTTCCGCGCATGACCTCAGGTTTGGATACATTCCCGCCGGCTATTCACTGGAGGAAGCGGATGAACTCCGCAAGTCCGACCCGGTGAAGTACGACAACGAAGTACTCGACTCGATGGTGGTCCACGTCCAGGCCATCCTCGACCTCAAAAAGAAGGGGGCGATCTGCTTCGATTATGGCAATAACCTGCGGGGCCAGGTCGCCGATCACCGGGACATGCCGCAGGCTTTCGACTACCCGGGATTCGTGCCCGCCTATATCCGGCCATTGTTTTGCAAGGGCGCCGGTCCGTTCCGCTGGGCCGCCCTCAGTGGCAATCCCGCGGACATCAGGGCTACCGACGACGCCATCCTCGAACTGTTTCCGCAAAAAGAAGCGCTGCACCGCTGGATTCACAAGGCCCAGGAAAAAGTGCAGTTCCAGGGACTGCCATCCCGGATCTGTTGGCTGGAATACGGCGAACGGGCCGAGGCAGGACTGAAATTCAACTGGCTGGTCGAACATGGCAAAGTGGACGCCCCGCTGGTGATTGGCCGCGATCACCTGGATACCGGTTCGGTTGCATCGCCCAACCGGGAAACGGAATCGATGATGGACGGCTCC
Source organism: Lysobacterales bacterium (assembly GCA_029287515.1). Classification (GTDB taxonomy): domain Bacteria; phylum Pseudomonadota; class Gammaproteobacteria; order Xanthomonadales; family SZUA-36; genus JAHEFT01. Next base: position 14,138 of record JARFQZ010000187.1, on the reverse strand, counting down.
GACGCGATCGCGGACTGGCCTCTCTTGAACGCCATGCTCAACACGGCCTGCGGCGCCAGCTGGGTGTCAATCCACCACGGCGGCGGTGTTGGCATCGGCTACTCGCTGCATGCAGGCATGGTCTGTGTCGCCGACGGCACCGAGACAGCCAACCGGAGGCTGGAGCGGGTTCTTACCGCAGACCCGGGCACCGGTGTCATGCGGCACGCCGACGCCGGCTACGACACTGCAGTCGACACGGCCAATGAACGGGGCGTAGACCTGCCCATGATCAATGGCTGATGCCATGATCCGGATAAAGTCGCTCTACGCCGACCTGGCCGCCAGCATGGAGGCCCTGCGCGCCGACCAGGGGGCGGTGGACCGTAGCCGCGAAAAAGTCACCAATGCCCTGAGCGATGGAAACGCTCACTACGGGATCAATACCGGTTTTGGAATCCTGGCATCCGAGCGGATCGAAGAAGAACTACTGTATGAACTCCAGCAGAACATCCTGCTGAGCCACGCCTGTGGCGTCGGTGATCCTGTCCCCCCTGAGATCACCCGCCTGATGCTGCAACTGAAAATTCATGCGCTGGGGCTGGGGCAGTCCGGCATCTCCCTGTCGACGTTCAACCAACTACTGGCATTCGACAAGTCGGGCCTGACACCCTGGGTGCCCAGCCGCGGTAGTGTCGGTGCGTCCGGTGACCTGGCGCCGCTGGCCCATTTGTGCCTGCCCCTTATCGGGCGCGGCGAGGTCTGGAACGAAACAGAAAGCGGCAAGATGCCTGCCGAAGACGCTATGAAATTGCTCGGGATCAACCCGGTGCAACTGAAAGAGAAAGACGGCCTCGCGCTGATCAATGGCACCCAGCTGATGACCGCTTACGGCGCCTACGTGCTCGAGCGTGCGCTGGTGCTGCAAAAAGAGGCGGACATACTGGCAGCCATGAGCCTGGAAGCGCTTCAGGGCAGCGCTGCGCCGTTCGATCCCCGAATCCATAATATCCGCCCTCACCCAGGGCAAATAACCGTGGCGGGCAATATAAGGAAGTTGCTGGAAAAGAGCGAAATCATGGATTCGCACAGAGATTGCGGACGGGTGCAGGACCCTTACTGCCTGCGCTGCGTGCCCCAGGTGCATGGCGCCAGCAGGGATGCGCTGGCGTTTGCAATGAACACCATCGAAACAGAACTCAATTCGGTGACCGACAACCCCCTGGTGTTCGATAACGGCGATATCATTTCCGGCGGAAACTTCCACGGTCAGCCTTTGGCGCTGGCGATGGATTTCGCCGACATCGCCCTTGCCGAGCTCGCCAGCATTTCAGAGAGGCGCACCTACCTGTTGCTTGAAGGGCACGACGGATTACCCAAGCTACTGATGAAGGACACCGGCGTCAATTCCGGATTCATGATGCCCCAGTACACGGCCGCGGCCCTGGTCTCGGAAAACAAGGTGCTTTGCCATCCCGCCAGCGTCGACTCTATCCCGACAAGCCTGGGGCAGGAAGATCACGTCAGCATGGGCTCGATCAGCGCACTGAAGCTGTTGTCCGTTCTGCGCAATGTCGAACGGGTGCTGGCGGTAGAGTTCCTGACTGCTGCGCAGGCATTGGATTTTCGCGCTCCCCTGAATCCGGGCCGGGGCGTACTGATCGCTCACGAACTGCTTCGCAGCCAGATAGAGCACGCACAGAAAGACTACGAGGTGCGTAACGATCTGGACCTGTGCGCCACCATCCTTCGACAGGGCGAACTGGCATCGGGTGTTGAAGCCGAAATCGGCTCACTGACCTGATGCCGGTCCTGGTAAACATCTCACAGCTCGCCACCTGCCCCCCGGGAAATCCGCAACAGGATGCCGGCCTGATCGACCACGCCGCCGTCGCCTGGAACGGCGACACCGTTAGCTGGGTGGGGCCTCAATCCGACCTGCCGGCGGAATTCACGGATGAACCGGAAATCGACGCCGGCAACCGGCTGGTCATTCCGGGCCTGATCGATTGTCATACACACCTGTGTTTCGGCGGCTGGCGCGGCGATGAATTCCAGTGGCGCCTGGAAGGCGCGAGCTACCAGGAAATTGCAGCCAGTGGTGGCGGTATCGCCAGCACTGTTGGCGCAACCCGGGCTTCCAGCCCCGAAGAGCTCGGGCGAAAGGCGCGCATGGCCCTGGACGCCATGCTGGCGTTGGGAGTGACGACCGTGGAATGTAAAAGCGGTTATGGCCTGGATTATGAAAACGAGTTGAAGCAGCTTGAAGTCTACCGGCGACTGGACCAGGAACACGCGGTTGACCTGGTGCCCACGTTTCTCGGCGCCCATATCATCCCGCCGGAATACCGGGACCGGCGTGAAGACTACATCAGGCTGCTGTGCGAAGAGCTGATTCCCGCGGTAGCGGAACGTGATCTGGCCCGCTTCTGCGACATCTTTATCGAAGCCGGTGCCTATACCCTGGACGAGGCGAGAGCTGTTCTCGGCGCCGCCACTCATCATGGCCTGAAACTAAAGGTCCATGCCGACCAGCTTTCAAACGGCGGAGGCGCCCTGCTGGCCGCTGAGCTGGGCGCCGTGTCCGCCGAACACCTGGAATACATCAGCAATGAGGGAATCGATGCACTAGCCTCCAGCGGCACCGTGGCGGTCAGCCTTCCCCTGGCTTCGCTGTACCTTTCCGAACCTTACCTGCCCGCCAGGAAATTGCTGGATGCCGGCGTGCCAGTGGCCGTGGCGACAGATTTCAATCCGGGATCGGCTCCCAGCTTTCACCTGCCGCTGGCCATGACGCTGGCCTGCATCAACCAGTCCATGACGCCGCAGGAAACCCTGAACGGCGCTACCGCCATCGCGGCAAGGGCCGTTTCCCTGCAAAACAGCAGGGGGTCCCTGGTGCCCGGCTTCGTGGCCGATCTTGCCATCATCGATGCTCCGACCCTGAACCAGTGGCTCTATCACTTCGTTCCCAACGCTTGCACGGAAGTTCTGAAAGCCGGCCATTGGATTTAAAGGCGTTTACTTGATCTGGGTCTATATACGGGCACCCGTTTTTCCTCTAAAATTACTCTAAATGAAAATCATTCTCAATTAGCAGCGAAACCATGACACTCAGAGAACTCAACCCGGGCCAGACTGCCCGAATCGATGAAATTGACGCAAAGCAGCCCGGCGTGGTCCGCCTGATGGTCCTGGGATTGATTGAAGGGGCCGAAGTGCAGTACGAAAACTCCGCAATTGGCGGCGATCCGATGGAAGTCACGGTGCACGGAGCCGCCATTTCAATACGCAAACAGCAGGCGGGCTGCTTCAGGATCTCCCCGATCTAACAGAATGTCTGAAGTTGAAACGACCTACGTCCCGGTCGAAAACATTAGTATTCACCGCCGGGCGTCAGCATCCATTGCGGTCATCGGTAATCCCAATTCAGGTAAGAGCACCCTCTTCAACCGCCTGACCGGCATGCGCCAGACCACCGGCAATTACCCGGGCGTTACGGTCGAGAAGCATTCCGGAACCGTGCAGCTGGAAAACAGCGCACTGGAGCTGGTCGACTTACCCGGCATCTATTGCCTGGGCGGATTTTCGACGGACGAGCGGATCGCGATCGATGTCATCCTGGGCCGGATTGAAGGCACGCCCAGCCCCGGCGGATTGCTGGTCGTGCTGGACGCCACCCACCTGTACCAGGGCCTTTACCTGCTCCAGCAGCTGATGGAGATGCAAATGCCCATGGTCGTGGCCATGACCATGACTGATGTCGCCACCTCCAGCGGCATCGATATTTCGATAGAAGTCCTTCAGCGCCACCTGGGCGGCATCAAGATTTATCCCGTGGTAGCCACCACCGGCCGGGGCCTGGATACGCTCAAAGAAGCCCTGGAGACCATAACCGGGGCCGCCCATCCCGCCATACCTGAATCATGGCCGGAACTGAGCAGCACGGCGGATGAACTGGTTGCCCGTTGCGAGGGCCGGTTGCCCAGGATAGACGTGATCCAGGCACTGATTCATCCCGACGGAAGGCGCGCTGGACTCCTGGAAGACCACCTCGGTGCCGAAGAAGTCGATAAGGTACGCGAGCAGCTGTTTGGAGATGAACCGCCCCAGGCCTGCGAGGCACGGCACCGGTATCGATGGGTGCACGATGTGCTGAAAGAGTCGCTGCATCAGGCGCCCTTGATCGAGCGCTACGGCGCACGAGGGCTGAGATGGCTGAATCAGCCCTGGCCCGCGACACTGTTGTTCTTCGCGGTCATGGCGCTGGTTTTCCAGGCGGTTTTTTCCTGGGCGACACCCATGATGGAGGCAATCGACCTCGGCGCGTCTTTGCTGGCTGACCAGGTCGGTGAATGGCTGCCCGCCGGGGCATTTTCGAGTTTCCTCACAGATGGAGTGATCGCCGGGGTTGGCAGCGTCATCATATTCCTGCCACAAATCCTGATCCTGTTCCTGTTCATCATCATCCTGGAGGACTCGGGTTTCCTGGCACGAGCTGCTTTCCTGATGGATCGTGTCATGCGGACGGTGGGCTTATCCGGCCAGTCCGTGATTCCCATGCTTTCGAGTTTCGCCTGCGCCGTACCGGCGATCATGGCGACCCGCGTCATACCCGATCGGCGGGACCGGATTGCAACCATCCTGGCCGCACCCTTCATGACCTGCTCGGCCAGGCTGCCCGTCTACGCCCTGCTGATCGCCGCATTCGTTCCCGATGAATCCGTGGGCTGGTTCAACCTCCAGGGCATCGTTTTGCTCGGCCTTTATTTACTGGGGATCTTAGGTGGACTGGTGACGGCCTGGATCATGAAACGCTCTGCCCTGAGGGGCCCCAAGCCACAGTTTGCACTGGCCTTGCCGGAATTTCGGCGGCCCAATCTGCAAACCGTAATGATCAAGCTGTTCGACCGGGCAAGGATTTTTCTCAAGCGAGCCGGAACCGTGATCTTCGCGGTCGCGATCATCATCTGGGCGCTTGCCTATTTTCCGCGTTCAGAGGCAATCCCGGCTGAACTGCAACAAGCAATTGCGCAGGCAGAGACCGTTTACAGCGGTGCCCGGCTTGAACAGGAAATTCTCGGCCTGCAAAACACGGCGGCCGCCGATCAATTGGAACAGAGTTTCCTTGGCCGTGCAGGGCGCCTTGTCGAACCGGTTTTTTTACCGCTGGGATGGGACTGGCGTGTTTCGGCGGCGGTGATTGCAGGCTTTCCGGCCCGGGAAGTCGTCGTTGCCGTTATGGGAACCATATACGCCGTCGGCGAGGAAGCGGAAGAAGCAAGCCTGACGGCCAAGTTACGATCGGCGGCCTGGCCCGACGGGAGCCCGATCTTCACTGTTCCCATGGTCCTGGGCCTGTTGCTGTTTTATGCATGGTGCCTGCAGTGTGCCGCTACCATCGCAACCATCAGGCGCGAAACCAACAGCTGGCGCTGGCCCTTATTTGCCTGGACCTACATGACGGTGATCGGCTACACCGGCGCATTTCTGATTTACCAAGTCGGCAGCATGGCCTGATACAGGCGCCCGCCCCGCACCTGCAAGCGACAAAATATGTCAGCCCGTTGACACTCATCGGCACTGATATACCTTTTTTCTTATATTGATTCTCATTTACAAATAGCAAGCTATTGAAATTAATGTATATTTAATTTTATTTTTTTCTGGCACGTATATTGCATGTATATAGTTGAAACACTGAATTATCGCCACCTGCAAATGATTACTGTTTGCAAATACCGCGCCTGGCAAGTTCAGGCTGGCACGAGAAAGACTAGCGGTAAAACCCGTTTAACCGGGGAGATATTCAGGAAGCGCGACGGTCAAGACATCGACCGTTAAGGACAAGCGCCAATTAGCATGGAGGCATAAAGTAGCACTATGAAAACTGCAATGATCAATCTGTTTAAAGCGAGCCTGACAATGCTGGCCGGATGGACGGTCGCAGGATGGTTTCTCATGCTCCTGATGGCGTCGCTGACACTCTTATCTCAAAGCTAAACTTGTGCAAGGGAACACCAACCCCGGGTTTCGGCCTGGGGTTTTTGTTTTACAATAGATGACATTGTGTTTTGCAAACGTTTCATAGCTCTTCTACTGGGCCTGTCGTTACCAACCGTGGCCGCTGCCGATTCGTGGGTGATGAGCATTCCTTATGCACTTTCTTCCGAACACGTCTATAAAGTCAGGATCGAACGGATTGACGGCATGAACGTCACCCATGCGCTTCGCTATCCCCTTGCAGCGGGAGAACATACTGTAACGGTAAGCCCTTTACTCGATGTCGAATGGTCTCCCGACCTGGTCGAAAACCCCCAGGACAATCCACGAAGTAAAGATCTTAAACTGACTATAAAACCAGGAAAAACATATCACTTAGCGGTGAAAGTTGATATTGATGCAAGCATTGAGTCGCAGCTGGACCAAACCTACTGGTCACCCTTTGTACATGCGGTTCTTGAAGACTGACATCCATGCCGATCGCCTATGAAATGATTCCCGGGTTATGCGAATCCGGCTGCCTGCCGGAAGGCGTCACCACGGGCAGGATCTATCCCCCGAGGAAGCATCGGGCGGCAGTGCCTTTGGAAGAGTATGAAGAGTGATGCCGGAGTAATAACGAACTTTAGTTAATTCACCATGCACCTGCCATCACTTGACTAAACAGTGTCTGGCGTAAATTTTGGCATCTTCGACCGTCATGTCATCGTCAGATTTGCCCTTCATTTTCGCGCACCACTCGTCGCTGCCGGGCTCGGCCACTCCCAACAGGCAATACTTCGTGTAATCACCCGCTTCGCCCGCCGTCCAGTCAGATTTCGGCTTTTGTTTCAATGCCTCGCACCACTCGTCGCTGCCTGTGGCCGGGGCGCATGCTGAAAGAAAAACCATGAGACTGACAAGACAAACAATGGTCACTGATTTTCTTAAAACGTTCATCGGCTCTCTCTCATTTGGAGTTCGGAAAATATACCCGTTTTTTCAAGCTTAGCACGAAAACCACGTAAATCCTCTGGGTGTCGACTTATATCAGGACGGCACAATCGTGCAAAAAAAAAGCCCGGTCAAACCGGGCTTTTAGCTTGAGCTGATGGTGCGACCTTTACTCGATGTCAGCAAATTCATCCTGCTGCGGGCGGTCCACCAGTTCCACATAGGCCATCGGTGCATTATCTCCGGCGCGGAATCCGCACTTCATGATGCGCAGGTAGCCACCGGGGCGTTCCGCGTAGCGCGGGCCCAATTCGTTAAACAGTTTGGTAACCACGTCGCGGTCACGCAGGCGGTCAAAAGCCTTGCGCCGGTGCGCCACGCTGTCTTCTTTAGCCAGCGTAATCAGAGGCTCGGCCACGCGTCGCAGTTCCTTGGCTTTCGGAACCGTGGTCTTGATGATTTCATGCTCGAACAGTGAAGAGGCCATGTTACGGAACATGGCTTTTCTGTGAGCGCTGTTGCGATTAAGTTTTCTTCCGGATTTCTGGTGACGCATGGTCTTGTCCTTTGTCTATCTTAACGGGTCGTCCGGGCAGCTCAGGCGTTAACCAGGCTCTCGGGCGGCCAGTTTTCCAATTTCATTCCCAGCGAGAGGTCATGCGACGCCAGAACGTCCTTGATCTCCGTGAGGGATTTCTTGCCGAGGTTCGGCGTCTTCAACAATTCAACTTCGGTACGCTGTACAAGGTCACCAATGTACAGGATGCTTTCTGCCTTCAGGCAGTTCGCAGACCGCACGGTGAGTTCGAGGTCGTCGATCGGGCGCAGCAGTACCGGGTCAATTTCGTGTTCTTTCTCTTCAACCTCAACCGCCTGGCGGGCTTTGAAATCAACAAAGACAGACAGCTGATCGGCAAGGATGTTGGCCGCCAGTTTAACCGCGGCCTCGCAGTCCATGGTGCCGTTGGTCTCGATGTCCAGGATCAGCTTGTCAAGGTTGGTGCGCTGTTCAACTCGGGCGGCATCTACCGAATAGGCCACTTTCCTGACCGGGCAGAACGAAGCATCCAGCTGCAGGCGCCCAATCGGGCGGCTTTCCTGGTCGCCGATGGTTAGCTGTGTAGCAGGCTCGTAGCCCACCCCGCGAATCACTTTCAAGCGCATATTGACACTGCCGTCCTGGGTCAGGTTGCAGATCACGTGATCGGGATTGACCAGTTCAATCGTGTGGTCCACCTGGATGTCTCCAGCGGTTACCGCACCAGCGCCTGACTTGCTCAGGGTGAGTACAGCTTCTTCCCGCTCATGCATGCGCAGGGCGATGCCCTTCAGGTTCAGCAGAACTTCAATAATGTCTTCCTGCAATCCTTCCACAGCAGTGTATTCATGCAACACGCCGTCCATTTCGACTTCGACAATTGCGCAGCCGGGAATGGATGACAACAAAACACGCCGCAGGGCGTTGCCCAGCGTGTGACCGAAACCTCTTTCCAGGGGTTCCAGCGTGATTCGGGCGCGGTTCGGATTGACTTCATCAACTCCGACCGAACTGGGCTTCAGCATTTGATCAATAACACCCATCATAGGGATTGCCCTCGTAGAGAAAAATTCTTTGAAACTTCAAATCGCTGCGGCTCGTCCGCAGCACCAGGCCGTGCCGTGTAGTTCAGTACCCCTTACTTGGAGTACAGTTCCACGATCAGGCTTTCATTAATATCGGCAGACAGTTCATCGCGATCCGGATAGGCTTTGAAAACACCTTCCATCTTCTTGGGGTCAACTTCGACCCAGCCGGCGACCAGGTCCATTTCCTGGCTCAGGGTGATCGCTTCCTTCAGACGCAACTGGTTTTTGGCCTTTTCACGAACTGAAACGACATCTTCAGGCTTCACCTGGTATGAGGGAATATTCACTCCCTGGCCATTTACGAGGATCGCCTTGTGCGACACCAGCTGACGGGCCTGGGCTCGCGTCACCGCGAAACCCATGCGGTAAACCACGTTATCCAGCCGGCTTTCCAGCATACGCAACAGGTTTTCACCGGAAGCGCCTTTCTGCTGAGCTGCGGCCTTGTAGTAATTGCGGAACTGCTTTTCGAGCACACCGTAAATACGGCGGACTTTCTGTTTTTCACGCAACTGCAGGGCGTAGTCTGACAAACGCATGCGGCGTGAAGAGCCGTGCTGCCCCGGAGGCTGATTCAACTTACACTTGGACTCCAGTCCACGCGCCGGGCTTTTCAGCTCCAGGTCAACGCCCTCGCGGCGCGCCAGTTTACAGGTTGGTCCTATATATCTTGCCATTTAAAAATGCTCCGATCAGACGCGACGTTTTTTAGGAGGCCGGCAACCATTGTGCGGAATCGGCGTCACGTCAGTAATGTTGGTTATTTTGTAACCCACGGCGTGCAGGGCACGAACCGAAGATTCACGACCCGGCCCTGGTCCCTTGACGCGTACGTCGAGGTTTTTCAGGCCGTAGTCCAGTGCAGCCCGTCCAGCCGTCTCTGCGGCGACCTGCGCGGCAAAAGGCGTGCTTTTCCGAGAGCCACGGAAGCCGGCACCGCCAGCAGTAGCCCAGGAGAGTGCGTTACCCTGCCGGTCTGTAATGGTGATGATTGTGTTGTTGAAGGAAGCATGCACGTGAGCGATGCCGTCGACTACTGTCTTTTTAACCTTCTTTTTTCTGGTTGGCTTGGCCATATCAATTCCGTTTTTTAACGCTTAATCGGACGACGCGGACCTTTACGGGTGCGCGCATTGGTCTTGGTCTGCTGGCCCCGAACCGGCAGGCCGCGGCGATGCCGCAGGCCACGGTAACAACCGAGGTCCATCAAACGCTTGATGTTCATTGCCACTTCACGGCGCAAGTCGCCTTCGACCGAGATCTTGCCGACTTCAGCACGGATACCCTCAATTTCGGATTCCGTCAGGTCGCGGATCTTTGTGTCGGGAGCGACGCCGGCTGCCTCACATATCTGGTAGGCACGGGTTTTTCCGATGCCATATATCTGTGTCAAGCCCACCCAGGTGTGCTTGTGAACCGGTATGTTGACTCCTGCAATACGAGCCATTGTGTTAACTCCTGTCAGCTAAGTGCCGCGATGGTAAACAGCACATTATATCTAATCCAATGTTCCGGTAAAAGCCTGAATTTCCACGCTTTCGGACCGGCTGTTCCAATTTTCTCAGCCCTGCCTCTGCTTGTGCTTCTTTTCGCTGCATATGACGTACAAAACGCCCTTGCGTCGCACAATCTTGCAGTTTCTGCAGATCTTTTTAACTGAAGCCTGCACTTTCATTTCTCTTCTCCCAAGCAAGCGGGCCGGCCGTACTGCCTACCCGTAATTACCCGCTCATGCGGAATCTACTCAACTATCGCCGAACCACTCCGGACCGGCCATAAGACTTAAGGTTTGCCTTCTTCATCAGGCTGTCATACTGGTGCGAGATCAGGTGCGCCTGGATTTGCGCAATGAAATCCATAATCACAACGACCACGATCAGCACGGACGTCCCGCCAAAATAGAACGGCACGGCCCAAAGCACCCTGAAAATATCAGGGAGAAGGCACACTGCGACCAGGTACACCGAGCCGACCATGGTCAATCTCGTCAGTACAAAATCGATGTAGTCCGCAGTCTGGCGCCCCGGGCGGATTCCGGGTATGAACGCACCGGATTTTTTCAGGTTGTCCGCTGTTTCCTTCGAATTGAACACCATCGCGGTGTAGAAGAAACAGAAGAAAATTATCAGCCCTGAAAACAGGATCGTGTAAGCCAAATTACCCGGCGTGAGCGCTGCGGAAACATCCGTCAGCCAGCCCAACCCTTCCGAACCACTGAACCATGTGGCCAGCGTGGAGGGGAAAATCACGATACTGGATGCAAAAATTGCCGGAATAACACCGGACATGTTTACCTTCAACGGCAGGTGCGTCGACTGGTTCTGGTAGGCGACACGGCCCTGGCGCTGCGCATAATTAACGGTAATACGCCTCTGGCCACGCTCCACGCGGACGATAAAATAGATAACCCCCAGAACCAGCGTCAGGATGATCAGCGTAGCGGGAATACTCAGCTGGCCGGTATTGACCAGTTCCAGGGTTCCGGCGACCGCACGCGGCAGCCCGGCGACAATTCCTGCGAAAATAATCAGCGATATACCATTGCCTACGCCGCGTTCGGTGATCTGTTCACCCAGCCACATCAGGAATACGGTACCTGCGGTCAGCGTCACGATTGCCGTGAAAAGAAACCCGAAGCCCGGTTGCATCACCACCGCGGTCTGGCCCTGCAAAGCAAATGCAACGCCACCGGCCTGAACACCCGCCAGGATCACGGTGAAATTACGCGTGTATTGCGTGATTTTCTGTCGGCCTGAGGAGCCTTCCTTTTTCAGCTGCGCCAGCTGAGGAATGGCGCTGCTCATCAACTGCATGATAATGGATGCCGAAATATAGGGCATCACACCCAATGCGAACAACGAGAATCGCTCCAGCGCACCGCCCGTGAACAGGTTGAATACATCCACGATGGTACCCTGCTGCGAATTCATGAACTGCAACAGTGCCTGCGGATTCACTCCCGGAACCGGTATAAACGTGCCGATGCGATAAATGATTAACGCGACAACGACAAACAGTAAACGCTGACGCAACTCGGTCAGCCGACCCAGTCCGCTCAGTGTTTCCGCCATTTGTGACGGGGAACGAGACATTACTCTACCTTGCCTCCGGCTGCTTCAATTGCCGCCTTGGCGCCTTTGGTAACCGCCAGGCCTTTGACCGTCACTGCACGTTCCAGTGCACCGGTGTTGATAATTTTCACTTTCCTGGTGTCGTGGCCGACAATTTTTTCCGCCTTGAGCGTTTCCAGGTCGATTACATCCGCCTTCATTACCTGGATCTGGTACAGCCGGACTTCATCGTTGTATCGCGCCGTGCGCGAAGCGAACCCACGCTTGGGCAGGCGGCGCTGCAAAGGCATCTGACCGCCTTCGAAGCCCACTTTATGGAAACCACCGGAGCGGGATTTCTGACCCTTGTGACCACGGCCAGCCGTTTTTCCGAGCCCGGAGCCCATGCCCCGGCCCGCTCTTTTGCGATTCTTTTTGCTGCCCGCTGCAGGGCTCAATTCGTTCAGTTTCATGTCAGTACTTTCCTTTGAAGAAATGGGGTCAGAGTAACTTTTCTCTAACGTCCATTCTGGGTCGCGGAAATTGGGAGGCAGAAAAGTTACTCTGACCCCTTTTCTTCCACTCGCACCATGTAATCGATTTTGTTCACCATGCCACGGATAGACGGGGTGTCTTCCAACACCACCGTCTGGTGCATGCGCTTGAGGCCGAGGCCCCGGACACATTCCCGGTGCTTGGGTTGGTACCCAATCGGAGACCGGACCAGTGTCACTTTAATCTGTTTTTTCTTAGCCATTGTTCTTATCCGACGTTCGCCATGATTTCATCGACAGACTTGCCGCGCTTGATGGCAACCGACTGCGGGCTCTGCATAGCCTGCAAACCCTTGATGGTCGCGCGGACCAGGTTGATGGGGTTGTTGGACCCCACGCTTTTGGCCAAAACATTACGCACACCGACGGTTTCCAGCACAGCACGCATTGCGCCTCCGGCGATGACGCCGGTACCTTCAGAGGCCGGCTGCATGTAGATGCGTGAACCCGCGTGGCTGCTCTTGACCGCATGCCACAAAGTGCCTTCCTGAAGGGTGACGGTCACCATGTTGCGGCGGGCTTTCTCCATCGACTTCTGAATAGCCACCGGCACTTCACGCGCCTTGCCATAACCGAAACCAATTTTGCCATTGCCGTCGCCGACCACGCTCAGGGCCGTGAAACCGAAAATACGGCCACCTTTGACCACTTTCGCCACACGGTTGACGGCTACCAGTTTTTCAAGCAGGCCGTCGCCTGTGTCTTTGTCCATATTCGCCATGTTTCTTACCTGTGTCTACGGACCAGAATCGGGTCCGAATTCAAATAACCTTGTTAGAAGTTCAAACCCACTTCGCGCGCAGCATCGGCCAATTCCTTGACACGGCCGTGGTACCGGTAACCGGAGCGGTCAAATGCGACATCCTTGACGCCTGCCTCCACAGCACGTTCGGCGACTGCCTTGCCAACTGCGGCTGCAGCCTCCTTGTTGGAAGTGCCTTTCAATTCATCAGCCACGGCCTTTTGCAGCGTGGAAGCCGCTGCAAGCACGTTACCATCTTCTGAACTGATGACCTGGGCATAAATATGCCGCCCACTGCGGAAAATCGTCAGCCGGGGCTTGCCGAGGCGACGGATATGAGCCCGGGCTTTCCTGGCCCGGCGCAAACGTGCAGCTTTTTTCTTGTCCATCTGTAATTCCTCGTTCTCTTAAGCTTTCTTGGCTTCTTTCCGTACGACGCGTTCGTCGGAATAACGAACACCTTTGCCCTTGTAAGGCTCGGGCGGACGGAACGCCCGGATCTCAGAAGCGACCTGGCCGACTTTCTGCTTATCGCAACCTTTAATGACAATTTCAGTCTGGCTTGGCGCTTCGATCGTGATGCCTTCCGGCGCGTTGTAATCAATCGGGTGCGAGAACCCCAGGGCAAGGGTGAGTTTCTTACCCTGGACCTGGGCGCGATAGCCTACACCAACCAGCGTCAGTTTCTTTTCAAAACCGTCTGAAACCCCGACAACCATGTTGTTTACCAGTGAACGATACGTTCCGGCCATCGGAATGTAGGAATTGCTGGCGGACTTCACAACATAATTGTTTTCGTCCTTCTCCAGGCTGACCTGCGGATGTAACTGCATTGCCAGGTTGCCCTTGGGACCCTTTACCTTGACTTCACCACCCTGGACGTTGAGTTCAACGCCGGAGGGCAATTCGATCGGTGCTTGTGCGATACGTGACATGTGTTTCTCCCAATCCTTCAGTGCATCACGTGACGATGCAGAGGATTTCACCACCCTGGCCGGCAGCACGTGCGGCTGCATCGGTCATGATGCCTTGCGAAGTACTGATCACAGCGACACCCAGTCCATTCAGGATCTTCGGCAAGTCATCCTTGCCGCGATACTGGCGCAGACCGGGCCGGCTGGCGCGTTTCAGGGTTTCGATGACACCCCTGCCCTCCATGTAACGGAGCGTCACTTCGAGTGCCGGCTTGCCTTCGACTTCTGTATCACGGAAATCGGTGATATAGCCTTCGTCTTTCAAAACCTGCGCAAT
>JARFQZ010000170.1 GCA_029287515.1 Lysobacterales bacterium | reverse complement strand
ATCCTGATCGATGCGCGTTACGGGGTGATTGCGCAAACCAGGCGCCACAGCTTCATTTGCTCTTTGCTGGGCATCAAGCACGTGGTGGTTGCCGTCAACAAGATGGACCTGGTGGACTGGTCAGAGGAAATCTACGAGCAGATCATGCGTGACTACAACGCCTTCGTAGCCCGGCTCAATTTTTCGGACATCCATTTCATCCCGATGTCGGCGTTGAGAGGGGTCAACGTGGTGGAGCACAGCGAAAGCCTGGCCTGGTACGATGGCCCCACGTTTCTTCACCACCTCGAAAGCCTGAACATTTCTACCGACCGTAACCTGATCGACATGCGCCTGCCGGTGCAGTGCGTGCTGCGGCCGAATCTCGATTTTCGGGGGTTCAGTGGCACCCTGGCCTCCGGAATTCTGAGGGTTGGTGATCCGGTGGCCAGCCTGCCTTCGCGGCGGACCTCCAAGATCAGGGAGATTTACGGACCGGATGGCACGGTCGCGGAAGCGGTTTCCCCGATGGCTGTCACGGTGACGCTGGAAGACGAAATCGACGTTTCACGCGGTAACATGCTGGTGCCGGTCAACAACCTGCCGCACGTGGGTAATGAATTCGAGGCGATGGTGGTCTGGATGCATGAAAATCCGGCTGGGCAGGGCAAGAGCTATCTCGTAAAGCACAGCTGCGGCATGGTGCCCGGAGTACTTTCGGATATCCGCTACAAAGTTGATATCAACACCATGAAAAGTCAGAAGAGGGCCGTTGATGGCGACGCCCTCATCGATTCGCTTGAGCTCAATGAGATCGGCCGCTGCCACATCACGCTGCACCGGGCAGTTGCTTTCGACCCCTATGACCGCAACCGCGCGACGGGTTCGTTCATTATTGTTGACCGCCTCACCAACGTAACCGTTGGCGCCGGCATGATCGTTGACCGCATCGTGACGAAACCGCGCCACGCCGCGGAACCCGTCAGCCGCAATATCATGCGTTCACAAAGCCTGGTCAGCGCCGAGGAAAGATCCGGATTGCTGGGGCAACGGGGTGCTACCGTCTGGCTCACCGGGCTGAGCGCTTCGGGTAAATCGACCATAGCGCGGCAACTGGAAAAACAGCTCATAGAGCAGGGCAGGCTGTGTTACATCCTGGACGGCGACAACGTTCGCCACGGGCTGAACCGCGACCTGGGGTTCTCGATGGACGACCGCAAGGAGAATATCCGGCGAATCGCCGAAGTGGCAGCCCTGATGAACGATGCCGGTGTCATCGTGGTGACTGCGTTCATCTCGCCCTACCGGCTGGACCGGCAGTCCGCGCGTGAAGTCATCGGCGACGAGTGCTTCATCGAGGCGTTTGTCGATACACCCCTGGAGATTTGCGAAGCAAGGGACCCGAAAGGGCTTTACAAGAAAGCCCGGGCGGGAGAGATCAGGCAATTCACCGGCATCAGCGACGCGTACGAGCCACCTCAAAACGCGGAAATTACCCTGCCCACCGGGGATCTCACCCCGGAGCAGGCGGCGGATATGGTCATAGACGACCTTAAAGCGCGAGGCGTGATAAGCGAAATGGACAACTGACTGATTGTTAAGCCTCTTTCTTTACCCAAACTTCCGGCGAACCTAGTCCTCGACGTCATCCACGTTTATCTGGCCTGTGATTCGTCGCTTAACGTGCGACCATGCCATTCCGGTCGCCAATATCAATGAAATTACAACCAGAGTGAACCAGGTCAGAATACCCGTTGATTCCATTGACACCCAACCAATGTCTACCAATAACCATATGACCGCTGCGAAAAGTGCGCCCCCCAGGGTGACACCGAGCCAACCCAGAGCATCAAAGGTGGTTTTCACGCAGAATATCCACCCGATCAATAAAATCAAGCCCACAATTGCCACGACCGGGCCAAACGAAGTTTCTTCATTCAACACCCAGGAAACATAGGAAAACCCACTGGGATTGTAGGTTCCCAGCACCAACACGAGTGCAAAAATCCAACGCCCCAGAAATCCGTCAAAACCTATTTTATGGCTCACTGGTTTCCCCAACTGATAGGAAATTCAGAATCTATCATAACTTATCGTATAAAAATGTATTTCAGGGGAACTGACAAGGGTGATTTTTCAGCTTTGTAACGCAACAGTTCCAGCAGCCCGGAACAGAAACAAGCGGGCGCTCGTGCATTGCGGGTTATGATGACGCGATGTCAATGTTCTTGCAGGTACGGCCCTGATGCAGATTCTTGATTTTTTTACGGACGCCACCGTGGTGTTCTTTTTTGCCAATTCGCTTTATGTCATCTCGTACATGCTCACCAGCATGCTCTGGTTGCGGGTCCTCGCGATCATAGCCGCGGTCTCCACCTTTCCGTATTTCTACTTCCAGGTCGAGCCGCTGTGGTCCGCGTTGTTCTGGCAAAGCTGTTTCCTGGCCGTCAACCTGGTCAACCTGCTGATCCTTTTTTATTCCATGCGGGCAGCCAGTTTCGACGAGAATGAGCACCTGGCTTACGAGATCATGTTCTCCGACCTGAAGCCGCACGAAGCAAGGCCCATTTTCAAATATGCAAAACAGGAGTTGGTCGAAACCGGGCACATCCTGCTGAAGGATGGCGAAAAGAACCGGAAGCTGTACCTGATCCTTGAAGGGCAGTGCCGCATACTGAAAAACGGCGTTGAAGTAGCCTTGCTGGACAAGGGGAATTTTGTTGGGGAATTGAGTTTTATCAGCGGTGACGTCGTCAGCGCGGATGTCGTGACGGTGGGGAATGCCAACCTGATGTCATGGGACAAGCATGACCTGGCGCCGTTGTTTAAACGCCAGGGTTTGTACGAGGCCTATTTTTATTCCTTGTGCAGTCTTGACGTGGCCGGAAAACTTCGCGCCATGACCGCCGGTCACGTGGCTGGTCAGGCGGCCGGTTGAGCGATGCTTACCGGCGGGTCATTTCTTCTTGAACAGGTCGGTGCAGTCAAACTGCGAGGTGTAGTTTTTGTGCTTGCAAGGTGTGTCTTTCCCGAACACGTCATCCAGGGCTGATTGCAGGTTGGAATAGGACTTGCCATCGACCTGGTAGTTAACCCGGTTCGGGTCCATGTCGCGCTGCTGCAGCAGGTCGTATTCGGAAGCTTCAAGGGCAAATACTTCGCCGTCATTGCTGGGCGCCGCCAGGTCATCGAGGCTGACGCCGCTGCGCATCACCACGTTCAGCTTTCCGGACTGCCCGAAGTCCGTGGCAAGCCAGTCCACGTTGAGAATTTCGTTCACGGTCCCATCCGACAGCATCTGTTTATAACCGCGCTGGAAGTCGCCAATGATTTCCTCCGCCAGGGGATTCTGACGTGAAACGGCAAAGTGCAGATCCCGGAAGGCCAGAACCATATTGATCATCGTCAGGTTTTCCATCACCGGGGTTTCGAGTTTGTCACGCGCCACCAGTTCATCCACCAGGGCGGCGTCGGCTTTACCACTGGTGACTGCTTTCAATGCGTCCAGCGAGTTTCTGGCTTCAACCAACGTGAAGCTGGCTTTCAGACCTTCGATGGTGCCTCCATAGGCGTAGTCGGTAACCAGGGCGACGCGAAGACCCGCCAGGTCACTTGCCCTGGTTATGGTCACATTGCTTCGGCTGTGCACGACCGGGATTATCCGGTTGCTCAGGTAAGGTTCGGAAAACACAAGGTACTGCTCCCGGTCCGGATTGCGCCAGGCGGCGGCAATACCGTCGATGGAACCGATTCTTGCCTCCTGCAGCACGATCTCCCAGTCTTTGACCTCTACCTGGCATGGCCAACCCTGGAGAGACAATGCCTGGCAGACCAGTTTTTCTGCTGTTCCCTGCTCACTCCCTTCAAGAATGAAAGGGGGCCAGCTGTCGTTGCTCAGCAGCAGAGGGTCTTTGGCTTCGACCGCGGTAGCCAGTGAAAGGGCGATGAGAATAAGGGTAAGCTTTTTCAAAGTACTCGGCTCCGGATATGCAGTGATTGGGTCTTATGATAGCTAAAAATTAACTTCGCAGTCGCCGCATCAGCGTGTAGCTGACCAGTAAGCCCAGCGCGGCGAAGGCGGCAAGAAAGTAGAAGTAGTGCTGGTGGCCGGCAAGGCCCGGCGAGTTATCCAGCAGCACGCCGCCCACGTAGCTGACAAAAATGTCGGGTGTATAGCCGATGACCGAGACCAGGCCGACGGCTGTGCCAGTCACTGCCGCAGGTACTTCCGCCTCTTCGAACAGCGCGTAATACAACGACCGTAAACCGAAAATGGCGGAACTGCCGATCAGGATATTGCCAAGTAATAGCCAGCCGACGCCCGGTTCCGGTGTGTGGATGGCGAAAAACAGCTGGGAAGCCAGTAACACGGAGAAGCATAGAACCGTCATGCGGGATACGAGAATGCGGTCACCGATCAGGCCGGCCGCCACGGCAGCCAGAGGGCGCATCCAGGCGCCGATCGCCGCGATGCCTGCGGCTTCGATTTCGCTCATGCCGAAGCCTTCGACTGCAAACAGGGAATAATTGTCGAAACCCTTGTAGCCGACATAGGCGCAAACAACGATGACGGAAGTCAGCCACACTGATGGCATGCGTAACACGCGCATGATGTGGGTCCAGGTGCTTTCTTTTTCGGGGCGCCACTCTTCGAGATTGGGTTGCCCGCTGGGGTGTCCGTCAGAAAGCACGAACCAGACATAGACTCCGGTTGCTGCCGTGACTGCCGTATAGCCGTAGATGATCAGGCTCAGAGCCAGCCGCTTTCCTTCAGGGCTGGCGCTGGCGTAGCCCTCGGGAAACATCAAGCCGAACAGGGCGGCACCCATGGTCGCCAGCACGGCGGCAAGTGCTCCGCGGCCACCTTCGAGGAATCCGAAAGCCCGCCCCTGTTCATCATGGCCTCCCCATTCGCGGGTCGCACGGATCAATGCCGCCCAGAACAGCAAAATGGTGGTGAAACCGAAAAAGCCCCAGATGACCAATGCGCCGCGGAAACCGGGCATCGTGGCCATGTACAAGCCCCCTGCGGCTGTCGACCAGAGCGACCAGGCCAGCAATTTCCTTGCCGGAAACCGGTCGGCCAGCGGGCCGCCGGGAAAATAGGACAACATGGCAACCACGCCGTACACCGCCTGTGCAGTTCCGAGTTCCGTGTTTGTGAGGTCAAAAACCTCGAGTACGGTCGGCCGGAAAAACCGCGTGACATGAAAGGGAAGTGCATAGATCGCTTCGCCAGCCAGGACCAGGCCGAGCATGTAGAAGATGCGATGACGGGTGATATGGGAGTCTGACAAAACAGGGTTCTTTTATTGGGCGGGCTACCTTAACATATGCGCATGACTGCTCAACCTCGGAACTTTGTCAGCTTGCGCGTCGGTCTCTTCATTTGTCTGGCGCTTTTTTCGTTTTCGGCTCTCGCAGTGGAACCGGCAGACAATGAAACACCATTGGATGAGCTTTTGGAAGAAGCTGATGCCGAGGCGGATGAGGGTGCCGAGGATAAATCGTGGGTTGACGCTCACAAGAACTACGTGGATACACAGATTGAAAGAGCATCCCTGTGGGTGGACAGTTTTTTCGTCGATTCCGAGTACGAGGCGGAAGACGCCTACAGCCAGATCCGGCTCCGGCCCGAGTTTTACTATCGCAAGGAGCAGGGCGCAAAGGGCAAGTTCCGTTTCCGAGCCAGGGTCAATCTCCCCAACCTGGGACGAAAGGTCAGCCTGGTAGCAGGGGCGGATGACGATAGCGGATTTGACGATTCTGTGGATGATTCGGCCGATGAAGGCATCGTTGGACTGCAGTTTTTTGGCAAGCAGACTTCGAAATGGAACACCAGTTTTACCGCCGGCGTGAAGTTCAACGATTTCGCTTTTTTCCTCGGCCCCAGGGTCCGCTACAAGGATACGCTGGGTGAGAAGGGCTCCTACCGTTTCACGCAAACGGTTCGCTGGCAGACCAATAATTACTGGCAATTCAACACCCGCCTGGACCTGAACCGGCTGATCTCGGACCGGTTCTATTTTCGCCAGACTTTCGACGGCAGGTGGCGCGGAGAGAAATCCGAAGACGAAGGCTACCGCACCCGCGTCAGCAGCTTCCTGACCCACCGCTTGTCAGATCTGAGCGGCTTTCAGTACGAGTTTTCAACGATATTTCACACCGAGCCCGATACGCATGTGGACCGCTACGTCGTGGCGGCCCGGTACCGCAGGCAGACAAAGCACAAGTGGCTTTACTATGAAATCGTTCCCCAGATTTCCTGGGACGAAGAATACGATTACAAGTTCAACCCCGGCATTCGCCTGCGCCTGGAATTTTTCTACGGCAGGTCGACTTCCCGCGAATTCTGGAAAGGCGAGGCAGAGGATACCGACGAATTCCGCTGGTAAGCATCTGTTTGGCCCCATTCTTGCATCTCTCATGTGAACGCCGATGATTCTCTGGAGTGCACGTGATGAACAAATTGCTGATTTTGGGTATTTGCCTGTTTTCAACCAGCCTGCAGGCGTGGAACTGCAAGTATGAGAAGGAGATAGACCAGGAGTTGGATCTTGATGGCGCCGAGGTGCTGACCATCCTGGCAGGCGCCGGTGATCTCGAAATTGAGGGCGACGATGGCGCCTCGGTGGCAACCATTCGCGGCAGAGTTTGCGTGTCTGAGGAAGACTGGCTGGATGAGTCCCGTATCGATGTGGCCGGGGGAAGTAACGCTGAAATTGTAGTTGAACTACCGGAGATCAGTTCGTCATGGTCACTGATGGGGAGTAAGTATGCCTACATTGACCTTGAAATTACTGTCCCCGATAACATCAGGCTGGAAATCAAGGACAGTTCGGGCGACGTGGAAATCGAAGGCGTCAGCACCCTGAGCCTGAAGGACAGTTCCGGCGATGTTCATCTCGAGGACATCGAGGGCTCGGTGACGCTCAATGATTCCTCCGGAGACCTGGTGCTGGAAGATATCGAAGGAGACGTAACGGTCGATTCGGACAGTTCCGGTGACATACGCGGACGCGACGTCGAGGGCTCCGTGCTGGTCCGGCGCGACAGCTCCGGCGATATCCGGTTTATTGACGTAAGCAGGGATTTCACCGTCGAGCGTGATTCATCAGGCGACATAACGGCGAAAGGCGTGGGCGGAGACTTCATTGTGGTTGCTGATGGCAGCGGAGAGATCGTCGCCAAAAACGTCGATGGAGAAATCCAGAAGCCGAAAAGCTAAATCAACAGTTCGATCCAGTGTTTCACCGGCAGGTCGGTGCCGCTTTGCAGGTGCAGCAGGCAGCCGATATTTGCCGTGGCGATCAGTTCCGGTTGAGCGTTTTCAAGGT
>JARFQZ010000151.1 GCA_029287515.1 Lysobacterales bacterium | reverse complement strand
TTCAAGATGAACATCGACACCGACACCCAGTTTGCGTTCTCCGAACCGGTTGGTCAGTTCGTTAACGAGAATCCCAAGGCCTTCCTGCACCAGGTGGATCCCGAAGACGGAACACCATACAAGAAGTTCTACGACCCGCGGAAATACCTCAGGGCAGGAGAACTTGGCGTCGTAGAGCGCCTGCAGGAAGCCTGCGAAGACCTGGGTTCCAAGGGCAACTCGATCGCCAGCGCCTGATCCCGGATACAACCCCGCACGGACACTTGTCCGGGCGGGGTTGTTTTCACTTATGCCCCTGGTACAGCATTCAGACCTGCCCACATTTTCCCGGTTACGTGAACACGGCCACGAGGTGCTGTCGCTGGACCGCGCCCTGCACCAGGACATCCGCGAGCTGCACGTGGGATTCCTGAACATGATGCCCGATGCAGCCCTGGAAGCGACTGAAAGACAGTTCATTCGCCTGGTGGGCGGATGCAACCGCATTGCCCAGTTTTTCGTCTACCCTTTTTCCCTGCCCGGCTTGCCCAGGAGTGCGGAAACGCTCGACTATATCGATCGCTACTACAGCAGCTTCGAGGACCTGCAGGCGTCCGGGCTTGATGCATTGATCATTACAGGGGCAAACGTTGAAAACCCGGACCTCGAGCAGGAGCCGTTCTGGCAGCCGCTAATGGAAGTGATCAGTTGGGCACAGAACAACGTGGCCTCGACGCTATGCTCCTGCCTGGCAACCCACGCTGTGTTGAAGAAATTCCACGGGATCGACCGTCAGCCCCTTGCGGAGAAGCGCTGGGGTGTGTTCAGCCACCGCGTTTCTGCCCCGGGACACCCTCTTCTGCGGGAGATCAACACCCGCTTCGACGTACCGCATTCACGCTATAACGATATCTCCAGGCAGCAATTGGAGCAGGCCGGGCTCGGGGTGCTGGTGGAGAGCGACGAGGGTGGCGTACACATGGCGGTCAGCCCGGACCAGTTTCGGTTGATTTACTTCCAGGGGCATCCCGAATACGACACGAACAGCCTGCTGAAGGAATACAGGCGAGAAATCGTTCGGTACCTGAACGGTGAATTGCACCGGGCGCCGTCGTTTCCAAGACACTATTTCTCTGCCGGGGCAGCAGAGATCGCAGAAAGGTTCGTTCGGGATTCCGAAGCGGCTTTGCGGGAAGACAGATTGCTGCCGGATTATCTCGAACCGGAAATTGCGCCCGAACTGGATAACACCTGGGGCGACACGGCCAAGGCGATTGTCGCCAATTGGCTGGGCCTGGTGTACCAGGTGACCAATCTGGATCGTCGCAAGCAGTACATGGAAGGCGTCGATCCGGACAATCCGCTCGATGCAACAGAGTAAACTTTTTTTCTATTTCAACGGCTTCAATGCTGCCATCCTTCCGGATTTTTCGGGGAGCCCAAAGATTGCGGCAGTGGCGGAATTCGCAGTGGCGAACGGCTTCCGTTTCATACCCGTTTCCACTTGCTATCGACGAGCCAGGGAGCACCTCGGAGAAGTGCTCGAGAGTATTCCCGAAGGCCTCGATGAAGTGGTTTTCTGCGGTTCGTCGATGGGTGGCTGGTTTGCAAGGATCCTGCAATTGCACCTCAACCTGGAACATCCGCGTTTGCCCAGCGCTGCCGTGGCATTCAACCCCGCCTATGACCTGTGCGACCATGGTCATTTGCTTCTGGGTGAACAGCTCAATTTTGTCACCGGGGAAAAGTACCTATGGACAGAGGATCACGGAGCTGAATTATGTGGCCTGGAATCCGCCGTGGATTATGATTTGCCGCTGGTTTTCCACGTCTTTATCGACAAGGGCGATGAAGTGATCGACTGGAGGCGCAGTGCATCGAGGCATGCTCCGATCTCGCATTTGACCTTGTTTGATGGGGGGTGTCACAGCTTTGATCACTACCGGGAAGCGCTGGTTGAGTTTGGTGATGCATTCTTGAAGTGACAGTCCATAAACAAATTGATAGGATGACTGCCCCCCTATGAACGAGAAAGTATTCAGACTATGGCCATGTTCGACAAGCACAAAAGCGCTAAGCAAAGCACTCCAGTTTCCCAGGAACCCAGGGTCAGTCAGCCGACCCCTGCGGCGACCCAGCAGCCGGCTGCATCGGCGCAAGTAGCCATGATAGGAAAGGGTATCAGTATTACCGGCGATGTCATGGCCGACACCAACCTCAAGATCGAAGGCCGCGTGGAAGGCCGCAGCATCCAGTGCACCCACGACGTGGAAATCGCTAATCCCGGCCAGGTAAAGGCCAGCATCATGGCCAAGGTCGTCAAGGTTGCAGGCACGGTTTCCGGGGATATTGGCGGCAGCGAGAAGGTGTTCATCAGCAACACAGGTCGCGTCCAGGGCAATATCATCGCTCCGCGCGTGCAGTTGGAAGACGGTGCGCTGTTCAGGGGCAGTATCGATATGAATCCGGCGGAATCCGCCAAAGCTGAAAAGCCGGCTGCGGCCAAGCAGGCTGTCTCCAAACCGGCTGCCCAGGAAAAAGTGACAAAACCGGCGGCGCATGCAACGGAATCCTCCAGGAAAGAGCCCAGCCTGAATCTGAAAAGCGGCTGAGCTCGTCAATCGTTGAAGCTGTTTCACCGGGACGGGAAGCGTAAAGCGAGCCCCTTCGTATGAGTGCTCTTGCAAGAACTATCGATGATCGAGGGGCTACCCTGCCCAGGGTAGGGCCCGTGTCTTCTTCACAGCCCAGCAAGTTGTTTCCCGGCTTGTTCAAGATGCTGGATGTCAATCGCCGGCTTACCGTATTGGAAATCGGCCCTGCCCTTTCCGAAACCGTGGATTTCTTTTCACAATTCAAATGCCGCCTGCATTTTGTCGACTTGTTCCACGAGCCATTCGTGCGTGAGCAGCAGGCGAAACTGTCCGAGAAGGAATTGAGGCATGCCTTCGAGGAGCAGTTCCGGTTCCCGGCAGGCACGCAGATCGATCTTTGCCTGTTTTGGGATTTTCTCTCTTACCTCGATGATCCCGCCTTGCGCGCTTTCAATGCTGCGTTGAGGCCCTGGATCCATTCCAAGACCCGCGCACACGGATTTGGCGTGCACCACCTCGCCATTCGTCTTGAGAATATCCAGTACGGGATCATCGACACGGAAACGCTCAGCATCAGGCCGCGGCGTTCGGCTCAACTGCCTCACCACCCCCACTCCCAGATTGAAATGCACGAGATGCTCACTTGTTTCGATTTCGAGCGCGGTCTGCTGTTACCCGAAGGCAAACTCGAAATGCTGCTCAAGCCCCGAAACTAGAATACTCGATGGAAAAGCCGTCACTCGACCAGTTGCGTATCGAACGCTCACCCGAAAAGCCGGCAAAAAGTTCCAGGAAACCGCTGTATTTGGGGATTTTCGTGATTTTGCTGGCGGTTGTCGCCGCCGGATATTACGCCGGTTTCAGACCCGGTACTGCGATAGAAGTAAGCACAGCGGTCGCAAGGGAACTGCAAGGCCAATCCGCAGCAACGGTGCTTAATGCCTCCGGTTACGTCACCGCCAGGCGGCAGGCTACCGTATCTTCAAAATTCACGGGCAGGGTCACCGAGGTATTGATCGAGGAGGGCATGCGGGTTGAACAGGGGCAGGTGCTGGCCCGGCTGGACGACTCGAACATACGCGCCAGCTACGAATTGGCAGAGGCCCAGTGGATCTCGGCACAACGTGGCCTGGACGAAACGGAA
Organism: Lysobacterales bacterium; assembly: GCA_029287515.1. Lineage (GTDB taxonomy): Bacteria > Pseudomonadota > Gammaproteobacteria > Xanthomonadales > SZUA-36 > JAHEFT01. The sequence goes on along the minus strand of JARFQZ010000151.1, from coordinate 13,169 downwards.
ACGCTGCTGGATGAGGCGGTCCTGAACTTTCAACGGACCAGCAGGCTGGTCGAGCAGGACCTGGCCAGTCAGCAGGAATTCGACCGAAGCCGGGCCCTTTCGGGGTCGCTGGCGGCACAGCTCGAGCGGAAAAAGGCGGACGTGGAGGTAGCAGCGCGCCAATTGGATATTTACCGGATTCAGCTCGAAGACACGATCATAAGGGCTCCCTTTGCCGGCGTGATCGTTGCGAAAAACGCGCAGCCCGGAGAAATGATTTCACCCGTGTCTGCCGGAGGGGGGTTCACCCGGACGGGCATTGGCACCATCGTTGACATGACATCCCTGGAGATAGAGATCGACGTCAATGAGGCCTACATCAACCGCGTGACCGAGGGCCAGGGGGTCATGGCTACACTGGACGCCTATCCGGATTGGAAAATTCCCTGCCATGTGATCGCGATCATTCCCACGGCGGACCGGCAGCGGGCCACGGTTGAAGTGAGAGTGGGTTTCGATGAACTGGATCCAAGAATCCTGCCGGATATGGGTGTCAAGGTGGCTTTTCAGGAAGTTGAAAGCTCTGTCGCGGGCACGAATCGTCCTACGGGTGTGTTGATCCCCCGGTCCGCGGTCAGACGGATCGACGGTAATGACTATATCTACGTGGTAGATCAGGGCCGGGTGGAAAGACGTGCAGTGGCAACGGGCGATTCACGTGGAGGTGACCGGTTGATTGTCAGCGGCCTGGCCCCCGGTGAGCGTGTAGTGCTGGACGCCCAACCGGAAGTGGTGGATGGTGTTCTGGTTCAGGAGAAAGACAAATGACAGACAAAGTCCCAAACCTGGTTCACATCAACAATGTAGACAAAGTGTTCAAACGCGGCTCAGAGGAAATCCATGTGTTGGGGGGGCTTGACCTGGAAATCCCCGAGGGTGAATTTTTGGCGCTGATGGGTCCATCGGGGTCCGGCAAGTCGACCCTGTTGAATCTGATCGGCGGCCTGGACCGGCCCAGCCAGGGTTCGGTTGAAGTGGGTGGTGAGCAAGTCGGCCAGTTGTCCGACCGGCGGCTGGCCGCCTGGCGCGCCCGTCACGTGGGCCTGGTTTTCCAGTTTTATAACTTGATGCCGGTACTGACGGCGCAGAAGAACGTGGAATTGCCCTTGCTGTTGACCCATCTTTCGCGGTCGGAACGAAAAAAGCGGGCAGCCATAGCGTTGGATATCGTTGGGCTTTCGCACCGAAAGAACCATTTTCCCCGGACGCTTTCCGGTGGCGAGCAACAGCGGGTAGGCATCGCACGCGCCATCGTAACGGACCCGACTTTGCTGTTGTGCGATGAGCCGACAGGCGATCTGGATCGCAAATCCGGGGATGAAATTCTAGACTTGCTGCAGGCGCTGAACAGGGAGCAGGGAAAGACCATCGTCATGGTCACCCACGATATTCACGCTGCGGCGCGTGCGTCCCGGACGCTTTATCTGAACAAGGGCCAACTGTCTACCGAGCCTGTAGATTAGGAGATCAGCGATGAAATATCTCTACCTGGTCTGGAGTAATCTGAAGCGTAAAAAAATGCGCACCATGTTGACCCTGCTCTCAATCATGGTCGCTTTCATGCTTTTCGGGTACCTGGGCGCCATCAGGCAGGCTTTTAACCAGGGAATAGACGTTGCTGGCCTGGACCGTCTGATCGTCAGGCACAAGGTTTCTCTGATCCAGTTGCTACCGGCTTCCTACGAGTCCCAGATGGAGCAGATCGAAGGTGTGGATGACGCTGTCCACCAGACCTGGTTTGGCGGTGTCTACCAGAAGCCGGGTAATTTCTTTGCCCAGATGCCGGTAAATCCTGAAGAGTTCCTGGAAATGTACCCGGAATACCTGCTCAGCGAAGAGGTATTGGCTGACTGGCTGGATACCCGGACCGGCGCCATCGCCGGACGAAAAACAGCCGACCGCTTTGGCTGGAAAGTCGGCGACCGGGTTCCGATCAATGCCACGATATGGCCCAGAAAAGGAGGCGAGCGTACCTGGGAGTTTGACCTCGTCGGAATCTACGAGGGTGCTGAAAAAGGCACCGATACGACCCAGTTTTTTTTCCGTTACGATTACTTCGATGAAGCCCGTCAGGGCGGACAGGGGCAGGTCGGATGGTACACGGTGCGGATTTCTGATCCGGAACGTGCGGCGGAAATCGCCGAGGCAATTGATGCCCGGTTCGCCAATTCTTCGTCTGAAACCAAGGCGGAACCGGAAGGCGCATTTTTGCAGGGGTTCGCCAACCAGGTCGGTGATATCGGTTTCATCATGATGTCCATTATCGCCGCCGTTTTTTTTACGATACTCCTGGTAGCGGGCAACACGATGGCCTATGCCGTGCGTGAACGCACCAACGAACTGGCGGTTCTGAAGGCCATCGGTTTTACCGACCGCGGGGTGATGGGGCTGGTCCTGGGAGAATCCCTGGTCATGACCGGGCTTGGCGGCGCCGTTGGACTGGCGCTGGCCTGGTTGCTCGTTTCGCTTGGTGATCCAAGCAACGGTTCCCTGCCCGTGTTCTATATTCCCGGCCGGGACTTCGTCATCGGAACGATGCTCATCGCTGCGGTGGCCCTGGTGGCGGGAATCCTGCCCGCGCTACAGGCCCAACGTCTTCGCATTGCTGACGCCTTGAGGAGATAGACCATGACCGGCCTGATCAACTGGTTTTCCCAGATCATCTCCGTCACCGCCTTCGGCTTCCAGTCCTTGCCGAAGCGCCTGGGTTCTTCACTGACTGCGATGCTGGGAATCGCGGGCGTCGTGGCGGTCATGGTTGCCGTACTGTCCATCGCGCAGGGCATCATGCAGACCATGGAAAATTCCGCCTCCGTCGATAACGTGGTGGTGTTGCGCAGCGGCGCCACCTCGGAAATGATGAGTGGCCTCAGTGGCGACGAAGCCAGGTACATCTCTGAGGGGCCCGGCCTGGTGCGCAATGACAGCGGGGCGATTGCATCGCCCGAGTTGTTTGTGATCATCAACCTGCTGAAGAAAACAACCCGCACGGATGCCAACGTGCCATTACGCGGCGTCGGGCCCGCTGCGTTCGAGATCCGTGACAGTTTCAAAATCGCCGAAGGACGGATGTTTGAATGGGGGCTGAACGAGGTCATTGTCGGAGTCGGCGCCCGAATGGAGTTTGAAGGCCTGGAACTGGGCTCAACCATTCCCGTGGGCCAGGAAGAATGGCCGGTAGTGGGTGTCTTCGAAGCCGGGGGAGGGTTGGCTGAAACCGAAATTTGGGTAGATTCCGCCGTACTGCAGCCAGCCTACCGGCGCGGAAATTCTTACCAGACCGTGTATGCAAAGCTTGAGTCACCGGACTCATTCCCCGAATTCAAAGACGCGCTGACCAGCGACCCCAGGCTCAATGTCAAACCGATGCGCGAGTCGGAATTTTATTCCTCGCAATCGGAAATGCTTTACAACCTGATCACCGGGCTGGGCACACTGGTGGCCGTCGTGATGGGTTTCGGCGCTGTTTTCGGCGCGCTGAATACGATGTACACCACCGTTTCGGCCCGCACCCGTGAAATTGCAACCCTGAGAGCCCTGGGTTTCCATTCCGGACCGGTCGTTATTTCCGTGCTCAGTGAATCGCTGTTGCTGGCGCTTGCCGGCGGTATTATCGGGGCCACTGCAGCCTGGGCCGTGTTTGATGGATTCCGGGCGGCCACTGTGAATATGGCCAGCTTCAGCCAGGTGGCTTTCGCATTTGACGTCTCAGCGAATCTGCTGGTGCGCGGTATCCTGTTTGCGTTGATCATCGGATTCATTGGCGGTCTTTTTCCGGCGATCCGGGCTGCTCGTCAGCCTGTCGCGACGGCGCTGCGCGAACTATAAACACTTCTCAATGACACAATTTGTCAGTAAATCACTGACTTATGCTTGACATTAAACCGAAATTAGATTATTACAGTAGCAACACGATCTACCAGTCGTGTTTCGTTGTGCGTTGGGCGCAATGAACGAGGGAGACGGAATTTCCTCGGAGGAATGATCAGGATGATCTCCAAAATATCGCCGCGCGTCAGAACGCGGTACCAAAATTGGGCAAAAGATATGGAATCTTCCAGGCGTTTTCTGCTGCAGGCTGAAATCGAGTATTGGCATGAGATGTTACGTCTCAACCGCAGTCGAGTAAGCAAAACAAAACAATCAGAGATGCGTAGCTGCCTGAAGAGGGCAGTCCGGGCATTGAATTCCAGTTCAGAAATGGATTTCAAAGCCGCCGCCTGACGGCCGGCCATCTTCATACTACAATAAGCAAAGCCGGAATCCTCCGGATCCCGGCTGTTTGTCGTGCCTTTAAATTTTTTACCAGGAGTTCCCGATGTTTCGAATACTGATCGTTTTGTTGTTGATGAATTGCGGTTTTGCTTTTGCAGATGATTTTTCAGCCGTGGAAGAAAAACTGAAAGTTGCCATGAAGTCCGATGTGCGGACTGAAGCCGAAATGAAAAGAGACCGCAATCGCGATCCTGTGGGAACACTGGAGTTTTTTGGGTTGCGTGACGACATGACGGTTGTCGAGCTGTTGCCCGGTGGCGGTTGGTACACGAAGCTGCTGGCGCCGGTACTGAAGGACAACGGACAGCTTTATGTCGCCATCGGGACCGGCCGCGTCAAGGAAAATGTTTTGAGCCAGGATGGTTTCGACAAGGTTGAAGTCGTTGCTGAAGACGCAAAGGTTTACCGTCCCGAAGGTTCCAGGACCTATGTGCTGGAAGCCGACTCGCTTGGCGTAAAGGATGCGGACATCGTTTTCACGTTCCGCAACTATCACAACTTCGGCGCAGAGGGCCGTGCTGCTATGAACCGCTTGGTGTTCGACGCACTGAAGCCGGGTGGCATCTACGCCGTAGTCGACCATACGAGGCGCCACATGGAAGCGGACAGTGACGAAAACCGCAGAAGAATGGACCCGGTATTGGCGATCAAGGAAATCGAGGCTGCCGGTTTTGAGTTCGTGGATTTTTCCGACCTGCATTTCAGGGCGGATGACGAACTTCGCTACGAAGTGGGCCGCAAGACGGTGACCGGCAATACCGATCGCTGGACCCTGAAATTCAGGAAGCCCGCCAACTAAAATATCCCAAAAGCCTGCATTGCGGTTCATATCACGCGGCTGCTCCATTATGATGGAGGGCCGCGTTGATGTTTCTGGGCTGGTCAATGGTGAATACTGGATTCAATCGAATCAGGTTTATTTCATTACTCTTATTGCTGTCGGCTTTTTCTGACGCCCACTCACAACTGAACTTCCATCCCCCCCGGATCGTGGTTTCCAACGAGCCGATGGAATTGATGCTGATCGACGGGCCACCCGCCAGGGTGCCGATTTCGGGGACCCAACTGGAATTCGTCGTCAACACGGATTGGGATGTTTTTCACAGCACCAACTCGAGCACCTGGTACATCCTGAAGGAAGGCCACTGGCTCATCAGCAACATGTTGAACAGTGGTGACTGGCGGAATACCACTGAACTGCCACAGGACTTCATGACTTTACAGGTCAGCTCCGACTGGCCCAGCGTGGCCGGCGCCATGCCGCCAAGGAAGTCGCGCACCAGGCCACTGCCCATCACCATCAGTTACGAACCCACTGAATTGGTGCTGATCGACGGAGACATGAAGCTGGAATCGATTCCGGGAACTCCACTGCAATTCGTATCGAACACCCGGAACGATCTGTTCCTGTACGAAGGCCGGTATTACATCCTGTTGTCGGGGCGCTGGTTTGCCAACCAGGATTTCAAGGGCCAGTGGGCCAATGTCAAGAATCTGCCTGCTGATTTCGCGTCGATTCCTGCCGATCACAGCAAAGCCAGGGTGTTGGCCTCGGTACCGGGCACACCACAGGCCGAAAAAGCGATTGCCGAGGCGAAAAAACCGCAGTATGCGCGGCTCAGCCGGGATGCCGGAGGCAACGTCAAGGTGCCGTACGTGGGCGAACCCAGTTTCGTCCCGATCGAGGCGACCGGACTGTTTCGCGCCGAGAACTCACCATTCCAGGTCATTCAGCACAATAATTTCTATTACCTGTGTTACGAGGGCGCCTGGTATTCATCCACCCAGCCCGAGGGTCCCTGGCAGGTCGCCACCGAAGTCCCCGAGGCTATTTACACCATTCCGCCCACCGATCCGGCATACAACGTGACGTTCGTGAAACTCGAGTCTTTCGATGACAGCAGCGGTGAAGTCGCTTACAAAAGCACCAGTGGCTACTACAGCAGGTACTACACGCCATACACCCGGACCGTGGTCTACGGAACCGGTTGGTATTATCCGGGTTATTACAACCGGTATTCCTATTGGCGTTACCCGCATACCTACGGTTATGGTGGGTACCGTTCGCCGTACTATTATCCGCATGGTTACAGCCATTCGGCCACTTACCGCGTGAATACAAGGGAAAAAGACTGGCAGTGGAACCTCGATGGCACGAAGCGCCAGATTTATGACTATGGCCCGACCAATTATGTCGGCTCCGGCACCTACTCTATGCCGGACAGCGACAATTACAAAGGTGATGGAAGATGAGCTTGATTGAGGGAAAGACACTGAACCGGCTGACCCGTTGCCTGGCGGTTGCTGCAGTGGTTCTGCTCGCTGCGTGTGATCGTTCTGGTTCCGGTCAGGCCACCGCCCCGTCATTGCGGGTGCTGGTAACCGAGTCGGAGCAGCGTGATGTGCCGCTATCCATTGACATGGTCGGCTCCACCCTGGGAACCAAGGACGTTCCTATCCGCGCCAGGGTTGAAGGATTCCTGGAAACCATGGAATTCACCGAGGGCACCTTTGTTACCGAAGGTGATCTTCTGTATACCATCGACCCGCAGCCGTTTCAGGCCAAGCTGGTTGAGGCACAGAGCATGCTGGCGGCAGCACAGACGAACCTGGCCAAGGCGGAAGCCGACCTGGCCCGGATCAAGCCATTGGCCGAGATCAAGGCGGTCAGCGAACAGGACCTGGACGCCGCTGTCGCGACAGAAGCGGCGACCCGCGCCAGTGTGAGGGCCAGCGAAGCATCGGTTGAACTGGCTGAAATTGAACTCAGTTACACTCGGATCAAGGCCCCTATCAGTGGCCTTATCGGGCTGACCCAGGCGAAACCCGGTGAATTCGTGGGGCGTGACCCTAACCCGGTAGTGCTCAACCAGGTGTCTGATATCAACCCCATCCGCGCCCGGTTTTCCATTTCCGAGAGAGAGTACCTGATCCTGGCGAGGAACTACCTGGCGCAACATCCTGCTGAAGACCGCGAGAAGCGAGGTATGCGTTCCGACCGGCCCAGGAACATGATCCTGATCCTGGCAGACGGTTCCGAACACCCGGAAAAGGGCAGCGTGGTCGCAACGTCCCAATCTGTGGATCAGGAAACCGGTACTTACATCATGGAAGCGTCATTTCCAAATCCAACAGGCGTCATCCTGCCAGGCCAGTTTGCCAGGGTTCGTGCGCCTTACGAGACGCTTGAAAATGTTGTGGTCATTCCCCGCAAAGCCGTATCCGAATTGCAGGGCTTGTTCCGGGTATACGTGGTCGATGCCGCCGGGCTGGTGTCAGTAAGGGAAATCCAGCTGGGCCCCAAAACCGGTGATGATGTCGTCGTGGAGACTGGGCTCGAAGCGGGTGAAACCGTCATTATCGAGGGCATTCAGAAGGTCCGTCCCGGCATGACTGTTGAAGCGGTGCCCGAGGAATCTGCGCTGGCTAGCCAGGAATCTGCAGATGGCTGAATTTTTCGTTGGACGTCCGATTGTCGCGATGGTCATCGCGATAATCATTGTGATTGTTGGTATGGTATCGATAGGCAGCCTGCCGATTGCTCAGTACCCTGAAATTACCCCACCTGAAGTTGGTGTTACGGCTACGTACACCGGTGCCAATGCCGAGATCGTCGAACAGTCGGTTGCAACGCCGTTGGAACAGAAAGTCAACGGCGTGGAAAATTCGCTTTACATGAAGTCCGTCAATGCCAATGACGGAACCATGAATCTGACGGTCTCGTTCGAGGTGGGCTCGGACCTGGACATGTCAAACGTACTCGTTCAGAACCGGGTATCCGAAGCCCAGGCCAGTATTCCGGAAGAAGTGAAGCGGCTGGGCATCACGGTCAAAAAGAAGCTCTCATTCCCGCTGTTGCTGGTGACGCTCTATTCACCGGACGGTAGCTATGACGGGAATTTCCTGAGCAATTACCTGACCATCAATATTCTCGACGCGGTGTCCCGGATCAAGGGCGTTGGGCAGGCCAGTGTGCTCGGTGGAAGTGATTACGCCATGCGGGTCTGGGTCAAGCCGGATCAACTGGCCAAGCTGGGGCTGACGGTCCCTGATATCACTGCTGCAATCCAGGAACAGAATGTAGTGACGCCGGCGGGCCAGATCGGCGGGCCTCCGGCAATGCCTGGCACCCAGTTTACCTACCAGGTACGCACCCAGGGGCGGCTGACGACTGCAGAGGAATTCGAGAATGTCATCGTCCGGTCCAACCCGGACGGTACGCAGGTAAGAATCAAGGATGTTGCCCGGGTTGAACTTGGCACCCAGCTTTACAACCAGCACAGCCGGCTGAATGGAGGCCCCGCGGCGATCTTGTCTGTCTACCAGCTTCCGGGGGCAAACGGGCTGGACGTTGCGGCACAGGTCGAAGCCGTCATGCAGGAGATGGCCTCCGATTTCCCGAACGATGTCGAATACCTGGTCTCCCTGGACACGACGCTGGCGGTTGAAGAAGGCATCAGTGAGATCATTACCACGTTGTACCAGGCCGTCGCACTGGTTATTTTTGTTGTGTTCATCTTCCTGCAGAATTTCCGGGCCACGCTGATACCGTCGCTGGCGGTCCCGGTATCCCTGATCGGTACTTTCGCCATTTTTCCATTACTGGGTTTTACCATCAACACCCTGTCGTTGCTGGGGCTGGTCCTGGCCATCGGAATCGTGGTGGATGAGGCGATCGTGGTGGTGGAGGCCGTTACCACCAAGATGGAAGAGGGCCTTAAACCGAAAGCTGCGACCATCGCGGCAATGAAAGAAGTGTCCGGCCCCATCGTCGCCACTTCGCTGTCGCTGATCGCCGTTTTCGTGCCGGTCGCTGCAATGGGCGGAATCACCGGCCGGCTTTACCAGCAATTTGCCATCACCATCGCGATATCGGTCGCCATTTCATCGCTGAACGCACTGACTCTCAGCCCCGCACTCAGCGCGATGTTGCTACGGCCTCCCTCAGAGCGTAAGAAGAGCTTCTTGACACCGTTCTACAATGGCTTCAACAAGGTCTTTGCGCGGGCAACCGATGGCTACATGGGTATTGCCACAATGTTCACGCGCAAGCTGTTTATCAGCATGGGCACCCTGCTGATCGTTGTCGTTATGATGGGAGGATTGTTCGGCATGGTGCCGGGCGGATTCGTTCCCGAAGAAGATCAGGGGTATTTCCTGGTGAATGTGCAACTGCCCGATGCGGCTTCTTTGGAGCGGACCGATCTCGTTGCCCGACAGGTGGAGGATTTACTTGTCGGAGCGCCTGGCATCGAATCAGTGACGACAGTCGCGGGCTATAGTCTGCTGACCGCTTCATTGTCGCCGAACAACGCGTTCGTGTTCGTTTCGCTCAAGCACTGGAGTGAAAGAAGCAGCGCCGAGTTGCACGTCAACAAAATCATCCAGCGGGTCAATGGCCAGTTCGCCATGACGGTTCCGCAAGCCATTGCGTTTGCTTTTGGACCTCCGGCCATTCCCGGCCTGGGTACCGGGTCGGGTTTCAGCATGATGCTGCAGGATCGCGGGGGCAACACGCCGAATTACCTGGCAGAGCAGGCCCAGGCGTTTATCGAAGCCGCGCGCGAACGTCCGGAAATTGCCAACGTCATCACCACGTACCGCGCCAATGTTCCCCAGATTTTCGCAGACGTGGATAAAGACATGGCGCTGAAGGCCAGCGTTTCCCTGGCTGATTTGAATACCACGCTGGGTTCCTTCCTGGGCGGCGCTTACGTCAATGATTTCAATCGCTTCGGGCGGTTGTACAAGGTTTATGTACAGGCAGAGCCGGAATACCGCACGGATCCGGGCGACATCCGCTATTTCTTCGTCCGAGGCAAGTCGGGTGAGACCATACCCTTGTCGGCACTTGTATCCACCAGGAGTACGGCAGGGCCGGAATACACCAACCGTTTCAACCTGTTCCGGGCGGCGGAACTGACCGGTTCACCAGCGCCGGGCTACAGTTCGGACCAGGCGCTTGACGCGCTGGAAGAGGTGGCTGCCCAGGTACTGCCGACCGATATGTCCTATTCCTGGAACGCGATGAGCTTCCAGGAGCGCGCTGCCGCCGGGTCCGGAGGCAAAGTCTTCGTGCTGGCCCTGCTGTTTGTTTTCCTGATTCTCGCGGCGCAGTATGAAAGCTGGTCATTACCTGCCGGTGTGCTACTGGGTACACCGATCGCCATCTTCGGTGCGATGGCGGGACTGTGGCTGGCCGGGTTGTTCCTGCCGGGCTACCAGAACAACGTCTTCGCCCAGATTGGGTTGGTGATGCTGATCGGCATGGCTGCAAAGAACGCCATCCTGCTCGTGGAGTTCGCCAAGCTCAAATCGGATGAAGGCTTTTCGGCGCTGGACGCGGCCCTGTCCGCAGCGCGGGACCGTTTCCGCCCGATCCTGATGACGGCATTTTCATTTATCCTGGGCGTGATGCCTTTGCTGATCGCCAGCGGCGCCGGCGCCGAAGCGCGAAAGGTCATGGGCATGACGGTGTTTTCCGGCATGCTGGCGGCAACCGTGATGGGTGTGCTGATCATCCCTGCGCTTTACGTCATGGTCGAAAGGCTCACCGGGCGAGACAAGCCGGGTGCCAAGCCCGCCTCCGAACAAGCCGCGGAGCAGGCCGAATGAAGCGCCTTTTCCGCCATCTTGCGACGGTAACGATGGTGGCTCTCGTTGCTGCCTGCGCCATGGGCCCCGATTACGAGCGGCCCGAGGTTCCGGTGCCGGAAGGCTACCAGGCGTCAGCAGTGCCTGGTGAGTCGTTCGCCAACATGCCCTGGTGGGAGATATTCGACGACCCGGAACTGATCGACCTGATCGAAACCGCCCTGGTCAACAACAAGCAGCTGGCGATTGCGATGGCCCGGATCGAAGAGGCCAGGGCAACGCTGGGCTTCACTCGGGCTGAACAATTCCCGATTCTCGACGGCCAGGCCGGGGCGAGTCGCGGCAACACCATTCCCGGGCAAAACGTACCAGGCTCCATCAACGAGCAGTTCATCCTGGCGGCCAACCTGAGTTACGAGGTTGACCTGTGGGGCAAGCTGCGGCGCTCAACGGAAGCGGCGAGGGCGGAACTGATGGCGACGGTGCAGGCGCGCAACGTGGTGACGATCACCCTGATCTCCGATGTGGCCAGTCTTTACCTGCTATTGCTGGACCTGGATGCGCGGATTGAAATTTCGCGCCGCACGGAAGCCACGCGCGAAGATTCACTGGGTATTATCCAGGCGCGTTTCGACAAGGGCATTGTGCCGCTGATCGACGTCAACCAGGCAGAGATCGAGCTGGGGGACGCCCGGGCCGAATCGGCTCAGCTGTTGAGGCAGCGCGGCCTGGCGGAGAATTCGCTCAGCGTGTTGCTCGGCCGCAACCCGGGCCCGATCATGCGTACCAACGAAGGCGTGGAATCCACGCTTGACCTGCCGGAGATTCCCGCCGGCCTGCCATCAGAGCTGCTGGAAAGGCGGCCCGATGTCCGCCAGGCGTCGCAGGAATTGGCTGCCCAGACCGCGCGAATCGGCGTGGCCGAGGCGTTGCGGTTTCCCTCGCTTGCCCTGACCGCGTCGGGGGGATGGGCCAGCGATGACCTCAGCGGCTTTCTGTCGAGTGACAACAAGGTCTGGGGCATCAGCGCAAACCTGTTCGGGCCGATCCTTGATGCGGGCAGGAACAAAGCCAGGGTGGAAGCTGAAATCGCCCGTACTGAGCAGTTGATCAGCAACTATCAATTGACGGTGCTGACGGCCTTCCAGGAAGTCGAGGACGCGCTGATCGAAATTCAGACCTTCAGGGACGAGGCGGAAGCCCGCGAAGCACAGGTGAAGTCGGCTCAGAGCGCAGCCATGCTGTCCAGGGCGCGTTATGACGGGGGAGTTACGAGTTACCTTGAAGTACTGGAATCCGAACGGTCGCTGTTCCGGACTGAACTGCAGGCTTCCCAGGCGCGCCGCGAGCAGGTCGTGGCCATCGTCAGCCTGTACAAGGCGCTTGGCGGGGGCTGGGCCACCGAGGAAGAGATCAACGAAGCAGGGAGTTTTATCGAGGCGTCGCTACCCTCCAATTAATGAGTCTCGTCAGCGTTTCTTAAAATAGATGATGCCGGAGTCCGTGGTCATCGTGATCTGCAACTGACCTTCATTGATAAAGAACTCCGATCCTCTCTGCAGGTCCCTGAAGAACACCTGTAGGTTGTCGTCTTGGCGGCAGCTGAACCAGTTCAGCCGTTTCATTTCAATCTGGATAGATCTGCCCCGCAAAGTATATTTGCCGGTCTTGCTGCCGCACGCGGCCGTCACCCGGATTTTCCCGCGATCCTCGAAACTCACGACGTAGGAATCATCGGTCGGCGGTTTCGCGCCCCTCTCACTGTCGTACTGGGTAAATTCCCATTCCCAGAAGTTGGACAGCAGAATGTCTTCATGTTTCGAGTCGCTCAGGGCCACCTCGGTGATTTCTTCTGACTTGATAGGCCAGGAACCATCGACTTTCTGAGTCCAGCTGTACTTCAGCGTGAAATCACCATCAAGATTATTCAGCTTGACGTGCTCCATGGCGCGTTCGTAAAGGTTACGGATGCCGACAGGAGGGTTGGGGCCTTCCAGTTCAAGGAAGATGATGCGGTCTTCAACCCGGAAATCGATACCGGTCAGGGTCAGGTTGTTTTCCCGCAACCAGCTTTGCAGCAATTCCGACTTGGCCGCCTTGTAATCGGCGTCAAAAATGACCTTTTGGCTGTAGAAATACAAAGGGATACTGACCGCGACCATCAGCAGCGTGAACAGCCATAGCTGGCTCTTGATGAAAGCTGCAGAACGCCGTCGTGCCGAGGCCGGTGAGACGCCGGCAGCCATGAATGTCAGGGCGGC
>JARFQZ010000127.1 GCA_029287515.1 Lysobacterales bacterium | reverse complement strand
ATGGTTTCAGGCATGCCTGCATCGAATTCGCAGTCGCCATAGTCGACCACGGCCAGGGAATCGAACGGATCGAAATCCCAGGGCCAGGGCCGCTCCCAGCTGATTCCCGTGCTCGCCGCACGCACCGCCCTGGGCCCGAAGCGGGCACCCGGCCGGTTGGTCGTTGCCGTGTCCAGGGGGATACCCGCCACGGCCACGTCCACGCCTTCGAGGTCCTGGCTGTAACGCCGGCGCATGAAACTGAGCGCACCGGCATAGGACGGTGATCCCTTGACTGTTCCGTAGGGGCTCTTCGCGGTAAACGCATTGTCCCAGCCTTTGGGATCGCTCATGGAGCTGACTCCAGTGACTGCTGGGTCAGGTCCAGGCATTTCCAGGCCTTCTCCACCAGTTCGTCGATGTGTTCCTTCCCGAAGATCAGCGGTGGCGAAACGATCATGGTATCGCCCACGGCGCGCATCACCAGGCCGTTGCTGATGCAGAAATCACGGCAACGAGGCCCGGCGCCCTGGTCTTTGTGGAAACGTTCCCTGCTGTCCTTGTCCCTGACGATTTCGATCGCACCCACCAGTCCCAGGCTGCGGGCTTCACCGACGAGGGGATGGTCCCCCAGGCCCGCCCAGCGCTCATTGAAGTAAGGCGCGGTGCGTTCCTTCACCTTTTCGACGATTTTTTCCCGTTGCAGGATCCTGAGATTCTCCAGCGCCACCGCGCAGGCGGCGGGGTGCCCGGAGTAAGTGTAACCGTGGGCGAATTCCCCTCCGCTGGCGATGACCACGTCGGCGACGCGGTCGCCGACCAGGGAGCCCCCCAGCGGCAGGTACCCCGAAGTCACGCCCTTGGCGAAGGAAATGAGATCGGGACGGATGCCGTAATGAGTTGAGCCGAACCACTCACCCAGGCGTCCGAAGGCCGTGATGACCTCATCCGCCACCAGCAGGATTCCGTATTCGTCGCAGATGCGCTGGATTTCCGGCCAGTAGCTGTCGGGCGGAATGATCACGCCCCCTGCCCCCTGCACCGGCTCACCAATGAAGGCGGCCACCTTCTCGGCGCCAATCTCCTGGATTTTCTTTTCCAGCAATCGCGCCTGCTGCAGGCCGAATTCTTCCGGCGAAAGATCCGCGCCCAACTCAAAGGGGTAAGGCTGTTCGATATGTTCGATGCCCGGGACCGGCATCACCATCTGTTCGTGCATGGCGGACATTCCGCCCAGGCTCGCACCACCCAGCGTACTGCCGTGGTAGGCATTCTTGCGCGCTATGATCGTCATCCGATCCGGCTGGCCTTTCAGGTCCCAGTAACGCCGGATCAGCCTGATCTGGGTGTCGTTTGCCTCGGATCCGGACCCGGTGAAGAATACGTGGTTGAACTGGCCGGGGCTGAGATCGCTGAGCAATTGTGACAACTCGATCGCCGGCGGGTGGGTGCACTGGAAAAAACTGTTGTAGTACGGGAGCTCCTGCATCTGCCGCGCCGCCGCGTCCACCAGTTCCTGCCGCCCGTAACCCAGGTTCACACACCAGAGCCCGGCCATTCCATCCAGGATCTGCTGACCCTCGGAATCATAGATGTAAACACCTTCCGCCCGGGTAATGACACGCGTTCCGCCCTTCTCGCCCAGTTCTTTGTGATCCGTGAACGGGTGCATGTAATGGCGATGGTCATTGCGCTTCCAGTCCGCCGTCTGGTCCAGGTTCACATCGGTCACAAAACACCTCCGGGCTCAATCATGTTTCACAATCCGCAGACTGTACCTGCACTCGCGAAAAAATGCCACGGGACTAATCGCTTGCGTTTAGTCCCCCTGCTCTCAATAATCCGGGTTATGCCAAACAAATTTGCTGCTGCCCTGCTGCTCGCACTCCCACTCCTCGCAGTCCCGGTCCTTGCCGTGCTGACCGCCTGTGACTCGAGACCACTCCCTTCGGCCGACCCGGCCACGCAACTGATCACAAACGTCGTCGTGATCGACGGCACCGGCGCATCCCGGCGCGAGGCTTCGGTCCGCTTGCAAAGCGGCAAGATTCTCGAAGTGGGCAACCTGCAACCGGGGGCAAACGATATCGTGATCGATGGCGGAGGCCAGGCCCTGGCGCCCGGCTTCATCGATACCCACAGCCATGCGGATGATGAATTGTTCGAACAGCCAAACGCACTCGCAGCAACCAGCCAGGGCATCACCACTGCCGTGCTGGGCCAGGATGGCGGTTCTCCTTTCCCGCTGCTGGATTTTCGCCTGAAACTGCTGGACAACCCGGTTGCGGTCAACGTCGCGTCGTACTCCGGCCACAACACGCTCAGGGCGCATGTCATGAAAACCGATTTCCGCCGTCATGCCACGGAACCTGAAATCTCGGTGATGGGCCAGTTTCTCAGGGAGGACCTGCAGGCGGGCTCGTTGGGGCTGGCTGCAGGCCTGGAATACGACCCAGGCATCTATTCAAATACCGAAGAAGTGATCGCACTGGCCCGGATTGCCGCAGATCACGGCGGCCGCTATATCAGTCACGTGCGTAGTGAAGACCGCTGGTTCGAGCAGGCCATCGACGAGATCATCGAAATCGGCCGGCAGGCTGAAATCCCGGTACAGGTTTCCCACATCAAGCTGGCGCTGACCACGCTCTGGGGCCGGGCGCCGGAGATCCTGGCAAAGATGGATGCCGCCAGGGATGAAGGCATCGCTATCACGGCCGATATTTATCCCTATGAATACTGGCAATCCGGCATGATGGTACTGCTGCCTGAACGGGACATCACGGACCGGTCAGAAGTCGAATTTGCGCTGGAAAAACTGGCGCCGCCCGGGGGCATGTGGTTCACGTATTTTGCACCGCAACCTGAGTACGTGGGAAAAACCCTGGTTGAAGTCGCCGCCTTGCGCGGAGTCGACCCGGTCACCGCTTTCATGGACCTGATCGCCGAATCCGAACGGTATTCAGCGGAAACCGGCGAGATGGCGGACATGATCATCGGCACCAGCATGCAGGAAGAGGACATCAAGGTCCTGATGGCCTGGCCGCACACCAACATCTGTACCGATGGATCACTGGACGACCTGCACCCGCGGGGCGCCGGCTCATTTCCCCGGGTTCTGGGTCGCTATGTCCGTGAGCAGGGACTGATGAGCCTGGAACAAGCCGTGCATAAAATGACCGGCCTGTCAGCCAGCCACATGGGGATTGAAGACCGCGGTGTGATCAGGCCCGGCGCTGCCGCGGACCTCGTGCTGTTCGATCCGGATACCGTGATTGATCACGCCACGCCGAAAAATCCGGGAGCCCTCAGCTCCGGCATCAGCAAGGTCTGGGTAAACGGCCAGATCGTTTTCGAAAACAACCTGCCAACTGGCAAGCGCCCGGGGAGATTTATAGCTCGTAAATAACCTCACTTGTCCAGCATGGCCTATACTATCTGCCGGTCAAATTCTCCACGGAACACGGTATGACAGAAACCAGTCTGGAACTTCCTACGCTGATAGCAACCTCGGTAGTCAGAGGCGCGGAACAGGGCGACAGCCACGGCGGCATCTACCTGGTTAACTTTGCTGAGCAGGAGGTCACGCAGGTGGTGGACTGGGACACCTCGGAAATCGACTTCAAGGGCCGGGGCTGGGATCGCGGGCTGCGAGGAATCGCGTTTTTCGGTGAAGAAATCTATATAGCCGCAAGTGACGAGCTTTTTATCTACGACCGGCAATTCAATATCAAGCGATCCTTCCGCAGCACGTACCTGAAGCACTGCCACGAGATCTTCCAGTTGAACAACCACCTTTACCTGACTTCCACCGGGCACGACAGCATCCTGGCGTTCGACCTGGACAAGCAGGCTTTTTTCTGGGCAATCCACCTGTCGCTGACCGAGGAAGGACCCAGGGGAATTGCCTACGACCCCCAGGGCATCAGCGGGCCGGGGGGCGCCGATGGGCCCAAGGCCCGGAATCTGCTGCATCTGAATAATGTTTACGCGGATCGGCGCGGCATGTTCGCCAGTGGCCTCAAAACAGAAGGAGTTCTTCACATCGGTAACGAAAACGTGGTCACCAAGGCCATCGACATGCCCCAGGGCATGCACAATGCCCGCCCGTTCCGCGATGGCGTGTTGTTCAACGATACAGCTTCGGATGTGGTCCGGTACGTTGGCCGCGACGGCACGCAGATTGCGCTTCCGGTGCCAGTCTACGACCCCTCGGAGCTCGAACACGCCGAACTCGCGGACGGCAAGCTGGCCCGCCAGGGTTTTGGCCGGGGTCTGTGCGTGATCAATGATCGTTTCATTGCTGCCGGGTCTTCTCCGTCAACGGTCACGTTATACGACCTGGACGCCGGCACCGAAGTCGCCCGCGTCAATTTTTCGATGGATGTCCGTAACGCCATCCATGGCCTGGAGGTCTGGCCCTATTGAGGCGCTATGACGCCATCGTGGTCGGCGCCGGGCACAACGGCCTGACGACCGCGTATTATCTCGCCAGGGCCGGCCAGGATACGCTGGTGCTGGACCGGCGGGACGTGGTTGGAGGCTGTGCGGTCACCGAGGAAATCGATCCGGAAAACGCGCCCGGTTGCCGCGTTTCCACTGCATCGTACATGGCATCCATGCTGAGGCCCGAGGTGATCCGGGACATGGACCTGGGCCGGCACGGCCTGAAAATGATTGCTGCTGACCCAGGATTGCAGATCGCCCTGCCGGAGGGCCGGGTTTTGCCATGGTGGAGCGACGACCGCAAAACCCATCAAGAGTTGGCCCGGTTCAGTCGCAGGGACGCCGATTCGTTTTTTCAACTGGATGAGGAACTGAAAACCCTGGCCCGGTTTCTGCAACCCTTTTTCCTCGAACCGCCGCCACGAACCGGGGCTACCGGGCTAGCCGGCTTTCTCGAAATGCTGCGTGTTGGCCGCCGCTTTCGTGGGCTGAAGGGTAAGCAGATATCCGAGCTGATTACTTTCCTTACGGGCAGCCTGGAACAGTTCCTCGACCGTTATTTCGAATCCGAAGAAGTCAAGCGGCTGATGCTCGCCAACAACCTGTATGGCAAGCACGGCGGACCACGCGATCCCGGGTCTGCAATGGGGCTGCTGTTCCACCTGCTCAGTGGCGGCGAGGACGAAAAACAGGGCTTCAGCGGCCACGTCATCGGCGGCATGGGTGCAATAACCCAGGCCATGGCGGCAGCCTGTGCCGAAGCAGGTGTTGAAATCCGCACGGGCTTGGAAGTCAGCCGGATCGAATCACAGGACGGCAAAGCCCGCGGCGTGACTTTGACCGGTGGCGAATTCATCGAATGTGGACTCGCGGTTTCCAACGCCGACCCAAAGCGTACTTTCCTAAACCTGGTTGAGGCCGACCAGCTAGATGGTCATTTCCTGCAACAAGTGCAGGCCATTCACATGGACGGGCCTGCGGCCAAGGTCAACCTCGTGCTGAACGAGGAACCCCGGGTCAACGGCATGCCCGCCGATGCGCCCGCGCTGCAGAAAATGCTGTTCACGCTGGTGCCGACCTTCGACCAGGCCCAGCGCAGCTACAACGCTGCCCAACTGGGCCAACTGGAGCCTGAGCTCTGGGTGGATTGCGTACTTGCCTCAGCCGTCGATCCCGGCCTGGTGACGCCGGGGCGCCACGTTCTGACCACCTTCATTCAGTACCTGCCGTACCAGCCCGCTGACGGCGGCTGGGATCAGCACCGGGACTGGCTGGGTGACCGCGTGGTAGAAATCATCGGCCGCTATGCGCCGAATGTACCTGGTGCGATCGTTGGCCGCGACGTGATCACTCCGCTGGACCTGGAAAGACGCTTCGGCATTACCGAGGGCAACATATTCCACGGGGACATCCGCATGGACCAGCTGTTTTTTAACAGGCCATTACCCGGCTGGGCCCACTACCGAACGCCGATTGAAGGGTTGTACCTGTGCGGAGCCGGCACTCACCCCGGGGGCGGCGTCACCGGCGCTCCGGGTTACAATGCGGCCCACGCCATTCTGAAAGACCAAAAATAAAAAACGGGGCCGAGGGCCCCGTTTTTCAGCTACAGGTTATGTGTTACTGACCGAAACGCTGAATCCAGCGAACACCGAAGGTCCGCGGACGGTTCACCGTAACGCGTGACCGGTCGAAGAAGTAATCGAACTCATAGGGGTTGGCGAACAATACGGCCCGTTCGTCCGTCAGGTTGTTGACGTACAGCTGCAAGCTCCAGTTGGTGGTATCAAGACCAAACCTCAGATCGCCGATGTTGTAGGACGGCTGCTTGATTTGCGGTGAGGGTCCATCGTCCAGAGTCAACGGCTCTACCTGGTTGTACATGTCACCCGTGTAGCTCCATTGCAGCCTCAGCCAGGCATTGCTGCCGCCAAACGCATCCAGGCTCCAGTCGTATTGGGCATAAGCCGCACCCTTGAACTCAGGCGACAGCGGCAACCGGGTGCCGGAAGGAACTGTCACGCCAATATCAACATCATCCGTCAGCTTGGCGTCCAGCCACGTGGCGTTGGCGCCAATGGACAAGTTCTCGGTGGCCGCCCAGTCGAACTGCACCTCGACGCCTTTTGATTTTGCGTTACCCACGTTGGCCACAACCTTCTGCCACGGCTGCCCGCAGTTGGGCTCCGGTGGCGCGTTGTCACTGCCGCAAGGCCGGTTACTGGGATCGACGACCTCAAGCTGATAGTCGTCCCACTTCATGTTGAAATAGGTGGCATTGAACCGCACCCTGCCACCTGCAAAGGTATTCTTGGTTCCGATTTCCCAGTTTTTCAGCTTGTCGCTGTCGTACTGTTGCGGGAAGAACGGCATGCCGCGGCCACGATTGGTGCCACCGGGGCGGAAACCTTCCGAGTACAGGGTATACAGCATGTTCTCATCAGTCACCTGCCAGGAGAGACTGACCTTCGGCACCCAGTCGTTCTCATCGCTGCTCGGAGTCGAAACGCCGTCATCCGTTGGGTTGTAACGTGGTAATTCCACGTTGTAGACCTTATCCATCTTGCGGTTGAACCAGCGGGCGCCACCGGTCAAATCGATCGAGTCGGTGATGTGCCAGGTGAGTTCGCCGAATATGGCCCACTGTTTCCAGTCGGTGCTGTCATAAGAGCGCCACCAGGCGTCGCCGGGCAACTGGTCAGGAATCGGGTTGCCCCTGTCGATCATGTTGCCCTTCAGGTAGTTCTGCATCGACAGTGACTGGTCGTAACCGTCGGCGACCGAGATGAAGTCCCAGTCTTCTTTCGATTTTTCATAGAAGAACCCGGCGACCCAGTCTATCGTGTCGCCCTGGTGGAACAGCCTGAATTCCTGCGAGAACTTGGTGTTTTTCTGGTCATTACGCAGATAGCCCGTGGGATCATTGTAATACGCGCCGCGGTAGTAAGTGCTGTCGTAAAGCGAAGCTGGCTGGAAGCAATACCGTGAATAAGCGATGAAGTAAGGGTTGTAACAAAACGTCCCAAAATACGAGGCATAGCCCGTTGATGTGTCCTGGGTATAAGTCCAGTCCCGCGTGAAGTAAGACGTTGCCGAAACGAAATCGGCGAATCCCATATCCCCTTCGAAGGTCAGGGCGTACTGGGTCCAGTCCTGCCGGTCGTATTCAAATTCGGGCTTGAAGCGAACAACGTTCAGGTCGCCTGCATGCAAGGGATCGTGTTCATTGCGGCCGTCTGAATCAGTCTTCTGATAAATGATGCTGGCGGTCATGGTCCAGTCGTCATTGATGAACCAGCGCGCAGCGATCCGGCCGCCGGAGTATTTAACGTCGTTGAAGTTCTTCTCTACGGCGTCTTCATTGTCGACCAGTCCGAAACGGGGGGTAGTACCATAAACGTTATCGATGAAACCACCGTCCTTGGCCACGAATCCAACCATGCGTAAAGCCCAGGACTCATTCAGCGGAATATTGACCATGCCGCTGGCGTCATAACTCATATCACCGTCTTTCGTCGTGCTGAGGTCCACATCGACGTAGGCATCGAAAGCCGACGGGTCAGGCTTGTTGGTGACTATGCGCAGTACACCCGACTGGGCGCTGGCGCCGTACAGCGTACCCTGCGGTCCGCTGAGAGCCTCAACCCGCTCGATGTCGATCATCCTCGGGTTGGGCTGGCCGTTGAGCACCAGGGACTGCTCATCCAGGTATACGGCGGCTGAGGGTTCGGCAATGAACGTGCTCTGGGCATCCGCGATTCCGCGGAATACCACCATTGCAGTGCCGGGATTTGCCTGGACAATATTAAGGCTTGGGATGAAGCGAACGTAATCGTCCATGCCCCGCAATCCGGCCTGCTCGATCGTCTGTGCCGAAATCGCCTGGATACTTTGCGGAATGGACTGGAGGGTTTCCTCGCGCTTTCGCGCCGTCACCGTAACCTCTTCCAGCATCCTGTTTTCGGATTCCTCCGACTGATCCTGGGCTACAGCGGTCGCTGCAGGGGCGGCAATCAGGGCGGAAATAGCAAGGGAAAGTGGTGTGGGTCGAACAGGAAGATTCTCGATCAGCGTATGCTCAGTCGGCATTATTTAGTACCCTCTGTATCTCAATATTTAATAGTTGTTACGTAGTTGTACGTATCTTTTTATTTGAGCGATCATAAAGCGATGCCGAAAAAATTACAAACGATCCTGCAAAATTAGGTAGTTAACATGGACATTGGAGAATCATTACGCGAACTGGGGCCGGTGGATTCAGCCCCCCTGATCGAAGCCGTGATGTCACAGGAAGAAGAGGCCTGGAAAGTCAACCAGTACCGCCAGCAGGCGTACGATGTGCATACCCAGACCGAGTCACTGGTGATGGTGTTCTGCGACGGCTGGCCGGAGATGGAAGTCACGAAGGAATCGGCCTGGGATGACCTCAAGGACAGTGCCGTTCCGCTGATGCACCATATTATCGAGCATTATTACCCCCCTGGCGGCACCATCATTCGCGCCATGGCTGCCAAGCTGAAAGCCGGAGGCGTGATTGCTCCGCACCGTGACACGCATCAGAGCTTCACGCACAGTCACCGGATCCATATCCCGATCACCACCAATCCCGGTGTGCGTTTCATGATCAACGGCCGCCCCCACCGCTTTAAAGTGGGCAACGCCTACGAGATCAACAACCAGAAGAACCACAGCGTGATGAACAGCGGTAGCGAAGACCGTATTACCTTTATTTTTGATTACCTGCCGCCCAAAGAAGACTGAGGACCCACCCTGCTTAGGGTTCGCGGATAGCGGGGGGCTGATCTTCTTCAGGCAATTCTTTGAGCAACGGCTCCAGGGTTTCGATCAACTCGCCCAGATGTCGTTCGTAATGGCGCCAGAAATTGAGCGCCTTGGTGTAGATCGGCTGGCGGACCTGTTCTGAACTGGCCGTGTTGATGGCGCGTTCGGTTTCGTAAAAGCGCAGGCACTGATCTTCCCAGGGCAATCCACAGTATTCCAGCAGGCGCCGGGTCTGGTTTTCCTGGTCCAGCACCATGTTTTCGTAATGCACGTCCAACACCTTGCCCGGCAAAACCTCGCGCCAGTGCTCCATGATCCTGCGGTACTGCAAATAGTAGTGGCCGAGTTCGAATTGATCATAGGTAAAAGACTGGCCCTTGAAGAACAGTTGCTTGTAACTGCCCAGGCAGCTGTCCAGCGGATGCCTGCGTGCATCGATAATCTTTGCGTTCGGCAGAATGACCTGTAACAGCCCGACGCTGGAAAAATTATTCGGCATCTTGTCGATGAAGTACGGACTGCCGGTTCGATAGCGCATGGTTGTCTGCAGGTAGGCTTCACCCATCGCCCTGGCGGCATCCTTGTCGACATTCTCCACCGCCTCCGGATACTCGACCCTGCCCGGGCTCTGCCGGGTCAGTTCTGCAATCACGCGCGACAGGTCCGGCAGCTCCATCGTGCCCTCGACCATGCTGTGGCTGGCCAGTATCTGTTCGATCAGCGTTGAGCCGGAACGGGGCAGTCCCACGACGAAGATCGGGGCAGGATCAGGGTCGCCCCAGCCTTCTCTCTCGTCGAGGAACTCCTGGTTGAACACCTCGATGATCCGGTCGTGAACCACCTGGGTCTGCACCGGGTCGTATATTTCATTTTGCCGTCTCAAGTCGTTACCGCGACGGTAGTGCTCAAAGGCCCGGTCATAATCTTTTTCATTTTCAAAATGCTTGCCCAGCGCCAGGCAAAAGTTGACCCGGGGCTCATCGGCCAGGCCCTTGTCCTCGATCATCTGCTGCATGACCTTGACTTCATTCTCATCGAATTCGAAAGTCTTCAGGTTGGCCAGGCTCCAGTATGCCTCGCCGTAAGCCGGGTGGTTCCTGATGCACTTACGGTAGGCATCGATCGATTCCTGCTGCCGGCCGATGGTTTTCAGCACGTGCCCCATGCCGGACAGGGCGCCGGCGCTGCGGGGACTGAGTTCGAGCGCCTGGCCGTAAGCTTCAAGCGATTCTTCATTGCGCTGGGCCCGGGTCAGGATGTTGCCTTTCACCACCCAGCTATGGACCATTTTCGGGTCGATTTCTATGGCGCGCTGCACGGCTTTGAGCGCCTCGTCATAACGGTCCTGTTTCATCAGAAGGTTTGCGAGATCATTCCAGCCGGCAATGAATCCCGGTTGCACCTCTACCGCGTGTTCCAGCATTTTGCGGGCAGGCCTGAAACGGCTCGCCTCGACTGCGATGCTGCTGAGCAGGCGCAAGGCCTTGATGTCGTTTGGGTCCTGGCTGAGAATCTTCCTGAGGGTTTTTTCAG
Source organism: Lysobacterales bacterium (assembly GCA_029287515.1). Classification (GTDB taxonomy): domain Bacteria; phylum Pseudomonadota; class Gammaproteobacteria; order Xanthomonadales; family SZUA-36; genus JAHEFT01. The sequence goes on along the minus strand of JARFQZ010000127.1, from coordinate 10,809 downwards.
CTTCTTCCATGTCGCCGCCGGCCAGCGCGAGTTCCGCCTGGTTCAGGTCGGATTGCCGGGGATCCAACTCCAGCGCTTCCTTGATGGTCTTTTCCGACTCGGCAATGTGGCCGGATTCGGCCAGCGCACGGGCCAGCGCCATCCGTGTTTTGGAGCGCTGTGGCGCCGCTGCGCTCGCCTTTGCAAGGTACTTGCTTGCCTCGGCCGCATCCTTGTCAGCCAGCAGTGCCAGTCCCAGGCCTTCCAGCGCCCGGGGAAAACCTTCAAATTTACCCAGCACTTCACCGTACAGGCTTTTTGCTTCCTGTAGCCTTCTTTGCCGCAGGCAGATTTCTCCCATCAGGCAGATGATATTGGGGTCCCTGCCGACATGGGGCAGCGCGCGACGGCAGATCAGTTCGGCTTCATCGGCGTCCCCCGCCTGGAGGGTTCGGTTGGCTTGATCGTAAACTGCTTTTATCGGGTTGGCGGACATTTTAGAATTGGCAAAGCATTGTGTGACTGGCCATACTTGGCGTTCCGGATCATACCCCTTTAATCTCGCAAAGCAAGAGGTGCTGAATGCTCGACAGAACCGTGACCGACTGGCAGGCGCTGGCCGGTGAACTCCAATTTGAGGGCCGCGCATTCATCAACGGGCGTTACGTTGATGCATTGTCGGGGCAAACCCGCGCCACCGTGAACCCGGCCAACGGAGCCGAATTGACGGAAGTCGCCTTGTGCGGAACGGAAGATGCCGACCTGGCCGTGAAAGATGCGCGGGCTGTGTTCGAAAAAGGGACCTGGTCACGCATGGCGCCGATGGACCGCAAAATGGTGCTGGTTCGCTGGGCGGAGCTGATCGAAAAGCACGCCGACGAAATCGCCCTGCTGGAAACGCTGGACGTCGGCAAGCCCATTTCGGACACGACCCATGTCGATGTGCCGGCAACCGTGCGCACGATCCGCTGGAGCGGCGAGGCGATCGACAAGGTGTACGACGAAATTCCCCCGACTCCTGCCGACACGCTGGCGCTGGTCCAGCGACTGCCGCTGGGCGTGGTCACCGCCATCGTGCCCTGGAACTTCCCGCTGTCGACCACGGCCTGGAAACTCGCGCCATCGCTCGCAACAGGTAACTCGGTGGTTTTGAAGCCCGCTTCCAACACACCGTTGTCGGCGCTTTACATTGCCGGCCTCGCTTCCGAGGCGGGCCTGCCGGACGGAGTCCTGCAGGTATTGCCCGGCCCGGGTGGCAGCCTGGGCAGGCACCTGGCGATGCACATGGACATCGATGGGTTGACTTTCACCGGCTCGACACCCGTCGGCAAACAGTTGATGGAGTACTCGGGCCAATCCAACCTGAAGCGCACCTTCCTGGAACTCGGAGGAAAAAGCCCGAACATCGTGTTTGCCGATTCCAACCTTGAGAAAGCGGCAGCCATGGCGGCAGTGGCCGTGTTTTATAACGGTGGACAGACTTGTACCGCCGGCACCCGCCTGATCGTGGAAGAAAAAATCCATGACCGCTTCCTGGAAATGGTCACCGGGAATGCCAGGAACTGGATGCCGGGCAATCCCCTGGATCCCGCGACCGCGATGGGTCCGATGATTGACGCCGGCCAGTTCAATACGGTTTCTGAATACGTGGGCATTGGCCAAGGTGAAGGCGCTGATCTCGTGTTCGGTGGTAAGCGCATGCTGGAAGAAACCGGTGGTTATTACCACCAGCCCAGCATATTCGGTGGTGTTCACAACGCCATGCGTATTGCCCAGGAAGAAATCTTCGGGCCGGTGCTCTCCGTCATTCCGTTCAAAACGGCCGAGGAGGCGGTCGCCATTGCCAACGACTCGATCTTCGGGCTGGCCGGCGCGGTCTGGAGCAATAACATCAACACGGCCCACAAGGTGGCTGAAGCGGTGCGGGTCGGCACCATGGGCATCAACAACTATTTTGGTGGCGACATCACCGTGCCTTTCGGTGGCTTCAAGCAAAGCGGGAACGGGCGGGACAAGTCGATCCATGCCTTCCACGACTACACGGAGCTGAAAACCACCTGGATCGAGTTCGAATAACGATGCAACTGCGGCTTAACCCAGACCTGGAAATCCAGGCCTCGCAGGTCACCGATGAACAAATCTGCGTGGTGGTCGATGATTTCCTGCTGAATCCGGGGGAAGCAGTGGAGTATGCCTGCTCGCACACAGCGGATTTCATCGAGCTGGAACGCTCTTACCCGGGCATCGTACTGCCGGTAGACAACGCACTGCTCGGAGAGATGAACCGGTTCATCCAGCGTGAAATGAGTCGCATTTTTCCTTTCTGCCGGGGCGGAATCAATTTCCATACGCAATTTTCACTGGCCACTCTGCAACCGCAGGATTTCACCTGGATTCAGCGGCTTTGCCATACCGATCCGAGACTGGAGCCGGGCCGGGTCAATTTTGCGGCATTGCTGTACCTGTTCGACCGGCCCGAAATGGGCGGTACTGCTTTTTACCGCTGGAAAGACGAGGCGTTCTGGCAGGAAATGACCGCCAGGCAGCGCAATGATCCCGAAGCCGGTTTGGATGAACTGCAAGAGAAATTCCAGATGTTCAGGGATCCGCCCTGCTACATGACAGAATCCAACGAAGCTGCAGAGTTGCTGGACAGCGTTCCGGCAAAATACAACCGGCTGGTGTTCTATTCAGGAGACCTGCCGCACAACGCTTATATCGAAGACCCCGCCCTGCTGTCACCAGACCCGGCAAAAGGCCGCCTGACGCTGAACTGCTTCGTCAGCGCTCTACCCAAGTAGGGAAACGAAACTCCTATGTCCGCGGAGCGGACTCCTAAACGCCGTTGAGCGCAGCCGCCTTCCGCAACGCTGTTGCGGGAGCAGGGAAACGAAACTCTTTAACTACTTTTGTGATAGCTTCTTGCAGTCTTCGAAATTCGGGTCTTCGGGGTCTTTTGAAGGGTCGCAATCTGTTTCAGCCAATTCTTCAGCGGCGAGTTCCTCGGTGTTTTCTTCAATTTCCGGGGAGTCAATCACTGTCGTGCCCACCAGCGAATCATTGTCGCCGGTAGCCAGCTCCGGGTTTCCCTGGTAGTAAGCGAGGCCGGCGAGTAGAACCATGCCGAAGGCTGCGCTGGAGAATTTTGTCAATCGGTTCATTCAATACCTGCAAACGTCAATACATACGATTCTATACCCAAAACATGGCTGCCATGGAATCTTTATTCAACTCCTCCTTTCCGGTCTATAATTTCTTCGACCCCGGCAACTCGAAAACAACCACTCAGCAGGTGAACCCGGATTTCTGAAAAACAGGACCTGACGACCGGCCCGGTTGCTGCCCACCTGCGGCGGCAGGGCATTCCATTCGCTCTGGGCCTGGTCGCCATATTCTCCTTCGAGGCTGCTGACCTCTTTTTTATCTCCCGGCTGGGTGATGCGCCACTGGCCGCAGTCAGCTTCACCATGCCGGTTATCTGGCTGATCTATGGCATCGGCATCGGGTTCGAAGCCGGCGCCGCGTCCTGCGTGTCCCGGGCCATCGGGCGAAAGGACCCGTGCGCGGCCCGGCGATTGACTACCGATACCATGGTTCTTGGGGTGCTGGTGGCCATGTCCCTCTGCCTGGCCGGGCTGATGTCGATCAACCCGGTCTTTTCCCTTCTCGGCGCCACTACCGAACTCATGCCCATCATCAGGGATTACATGAGTTTCTGGTACTGGGTCGCTCCCCTTGATATCGCCCTGTGGACCTCGCTGGCTTCCATCCGCGCACGCGGCAACACGCTGCTGGAGAGCAAGGTGATCACCGTGGCCGCCCTGCTCAACCTGGCTTTGGATCCCATCCTCATTTTCGGTCTGTTCGGCATGCCGCGGCTGGAAGTACAGGGCGCCGCGCTGGCCACCATTATCTCGACCGGATGCATGCTGCTGTTCACGCTTGCTTACCTGCACTTCAGGTTGAAAGTCTATGCCAATCCGATCGCGCCGCTGAAGACCATCCTGCAATCATGGGGCCACATGCTGCACATCGGTATCCCCGCAATGATGACCAATGCCATCATCCCCGTATCCAGTGGAATCGTGGTCGCCATGATCGCAACCTACGGCGTTGATGCGGTTGCGGGCTTTGGCATCGCGATGCGCATCGAACCGATCTTTCTGATCCCCTTCTACGCCCTTTCAGCCGTTTCCAGCCCTTTCTTTGGCCAGAATTTCGGCTCAAACCAGTTCGCTCGGCTGACTGAGGCCCGCCATGTCGTAACACGGTTCTGTCTTGGATTTGGATTTGCGCTAGGGGTGGTATTGATCATTATTGCCAGGCCTTTGACTGGCCTGTTCAGCCAGTCCGAGACCATCCAGCTTGTCGCCGTGCATTATCTCTGGATCGTTGCCCTGTCTTATGGCGCCTACGGCCTGGTGATGTCGGTGAATGCATCGTTCAACGGGATGGGGCGGCCGGTGCCCGGTGTCGTGATTTCAACCTGCCGGGTGATTGTCGTCTTCCTGCCACTTGCGCTGATCGGTAAATCACTGTTCGACCTGCCTGGCCTGTTTGCCGCCACCACGCTGTCAAATCTGTTGATGGGCGCTATCGGATACGCCTGGCTGGGCGCACAGATCAGTCAGGCGAAGACCAGATCTCCTCAACCCACGACCTGATGGTCAGGGCCTCCTGCCAGCGGTCGGACAGCTCAGCCTGGTTTGCATCGGTCATGGCATAAGGCGGCGGGCCCAGTTCACAAAGAAAAATCAGCGTGGCGTTCTCGTCATTGCGGTGGCGCCACATGTTGATTCCGTCTTTCCACCAGTCCCTGAATTGCCGCACCCAGTCCTGGTGCTGTGGAAAATCGATCTGCACCTGAACCTGTTCACGGTTGGCGATTCGCCCCTGGAAGCAGTCTGAGCGTTCCAGGATCCGGTGCATGTAATCCCGGTCAGTTTCACTCAGCGGCAGGCGCATCTCGCGGTCGATCACGTAATGGGAAAGGTCGGCGCAAAGCCGCATTTCCGGCACCGCTTCGATCAGCTGCAGCGTGTAGAAGAGATCGTTGAGTGTGCAGTCGCGATGGGTTTCGAACAACAACGGCAAGCCGGCCTGTTCCGCGTCCGACATCCACTGGCGGATGACGGGAATCCCATCTTCCACCGTCAGCGGCATCACCTGGCCGATCACGTTCACCAGGCTGGCCTCGAGTTCAGTGGCAAGGCCCAGTAGAGGGGGCAGTTCTGCAAGCGATGCCGGAAAAGCATTGACCATGCACTTGAGGCCGTAGTCGCGATACAGCGGCTTCAGTTTAAGACAATCTTCTATTTCGTGAATCGCAGGATCGATGCAGAGCCCATGGTATCCGGCTTCCGCCGCCATTTTGAAATTGTCCTCCATCGGGCGTTCGGGTACGCCCGGCTGGCGCAGTTCCATGGCCCAAAGCGATTGGTAGATTTCTAGCTTTTGTGTCATTTCAGTCCTTTAAACCCGATGCCCTGATGGTTTCCCTGAGCGCGGCGGGATCGCCTGTGGTCATCAGGTTGACCCCGGAAAATCCGGGTATTTCGGCGATCTGTTGCATCATTTCGGCGCAGATCCTGATGCCCTCCTGCTCCGGATCGGCAGCGCCCTCCAGCCTCCGGATGACTTCGGCGGGAATCCTGGAATCACTCAGGTGCTTCCTGACCCACCGGGCAGTCGTTGCCGACGGCAAAGGTGAGAGTGAAACCATGACCGAATAGTCCCGTTCCAGCCCCGCCGCCAGGAACTGCTTCATGTACCGCTGCAATACGTCCATGTTGAAACAGATCTGGGTTTGCAGGAATTGTGCGCCGGCCTTCGCGCGCCGGACCAGCGATTCAGCTTGCCACCGCGGGCCCGGGCGAAACAAGCGGGCGCCGGTGCCGATGAAAAAATCTCCATCGAGCGAAGCAGCCAGCGCAATCAATTCCTGGCCGGTCAGGTCGAACACTGTGCTGGCCGGCACCGAGTGGTTTTTTGGCACGCGGTGCCCACGCATCAGCATGACATTTCCCACGCCGACGGCTTGCAACCCCGCCAGGTCGCTTTGCAGTGCGAAACGATTGCGGTCACGGCAGGTCATGATGGGCACCGGGTCGAATCCGTGTTCGACCAGTATCGAGGACGCGGCGAGTGCGGACATCTGCACCCAGGCATAAGGATTGTCGGTCACCTGGATGCCATCCACCAGCCCGGCGAGGCTGTCGGCCTGGCGGCGAATGTCATCTGCCGTCGACTCTTTACCGATGGTCAGTTCGGCGGAAATCGCAAACCCCTCTCCCTGGACCGCCTTTCTGAAAGTCGTCAAACCGGAAATTCCTCAGAAAGAATTAAGGAACGACACGGCATTCCCGCCGTAAATCCGTCCGGCGCGCGCCCTCTCGAGGTATTCGGCTTCCCATGGAGTGGGCAGGTCATCCAGCTCGCCGCCGGAATGGGTGACCCTCTGCACACGGTACTTGTGATACATCCTCAGTTGCACACGCAATGGGATCACCTTCTCAGGGTCAGAGCCAAACTGCTTGCGGTGATAAGCCGGCAACTGGTACCAGGGCACGGTCGGGCGGTGGTGGTGTGCGTTGTGAAAGCCGAAGCAGAGCGTGAACCAGTTGGGCCAGTCGTATTTCAGGCATTCGGGGTTACTGAATGTGTGCGCCTGCTCGGTGGGGCGGCCGCCATAGCGCGACTCGGGGTCTTCCTCGAACAGGGTCGGGTTGCCGTCGTAGTCATGCTGCACACCATCCTTGAACCGCAGAATGTGCATCATGATCATGTAGGCCACCAGGTACAGCAACGCTGCCTTCGGGTAGTAAAAAAGCACGGTGAAAAAGACGCCGCCGCGGATCAGGATCACCAGTGTATTGCGCAGCATCTGGTCCTTTCTCCGGGGAATGATGAAGGCGGTGAACACCGTGATGAAATGCATGATCATGTCGTGGGCCGGTATGTAAAACCACTCCAGGAAACGGACCCATTCCACCAGCCTCGGGTGCTTCTCCAGGAACTCATCGCACATGAACCAGACCGCGTCGTCATTATCCATGTGATGCCTGAAATGCTTGTAGCGGATGTCTTCGAAGGTTCCGTAGCTGGTCCCGCAAATCCAGTTCAGGAACCGCCCGAGTTTCGCGTTCGTATCGTTGCTGCGGAACACGGTATTGTGACCACACTCGTGGATCATGTAGGCACAGATCGTCATGGCATGCCCCAGCAGCAGGGTGGCGCCCGCATTGATCCAGGGATTGCTGCTGAACAGGCCATAAAGGCCCAGAAGGTAACCACCCAGGCCGTACAACAGCGCCGCGCCGTGATAAACCAGCCCTTTCGGCTCGTGGAAAGCGTTAATGATCGCGTTCATCCGGCCAGTATCAACCGGCTGAATCAGGCCTGCAAGTCCTGAGCCGTTACTAACGGGTCAGTAGGTAGGGAATGGCTGCCGGCGCCATCAGGCGGTTATCGTGATCAGCACCCGGCACGGTGACGAGCTGCCAGTGGAAAGGAATGTTTTTCTGCTGAGCGTAGGCCCTGGCCGCCTCAAAAAAGGAAAAGCCGCGCTCCAGGCGATGATCGCCCTGTTGCATGGCTTCCGGGCTTCGCCGCAGGTTTGGATGGTCGGCATCATTGTCTTCCTCACCCAGGAGTATGGTCACCGGCAACTGCAGGGCGGCGGCCAGGTTCTCACGGGTTACGGCCGAGCGTCTCAGGCCATATGGATAATCCTGCTCGAAGTCCGGCATCATGTACCAGCCGGCATTGGCGCTGACGATTTGCGATACGCGCGCGTTGGGCACGTGGAAGATGAACCGGTGAACGAACTGCGAACCGGCCGAGTGACCGTAGATCGAATAGCGCGGGGTTGTCATTCCAAATCGGCGGCGAACCTCGTCAAATATCGGCTCGATCGCGGAGTAGGACCACCGGGACCTGCTGACGACATTGTCGTCCTGGTCGAAGATGTTGCCCAGGTTGTAACTTTCAGCGCCCGGAAAATTCCGGTCGTTGAATTCCGGTACGACCAGCAGGAAATCATGTTCCCTGGCCAACTCGTGCCACTGGTCCCGGTAATCAACGGCATTCCGGTTGACTCCATGCATGACGAACACGATCGGCCGGTCCGCCTCCAGGTGCAGTGGTTTGGTTATGAAAACCCTGATGGGGGGGCCGTCCAGAGCATCGACCTTGATAAGAATCTTGGCTGCCAGCGCAGGCGGCGCATGGATCAGCACCAGCGCCAGTGCCAGCGCCGCGAGAGAATTTTTCATCAAAGTCCGATTCATGGCTGCCATTCTAAGCGGAAAAGGTACACTAGGCTGCATGGAAAAACCGTATCGAAACCTGAGTTTCTGGCACGACAGCGTACCCGGCCCGCTTCGACCCCGGCCTTCGCTGTCCGCTGACATCGAAACCGACGTTGCTATCGTGGGCGCCGGATATACCGGCCTGTGGACAGCCTATTACCTGAAACGTGCCAACCCCGGCCTGGACATCACGCTGCTGGAAGCTGAAATTGCCGGCTACGGCGCCTCCGGCCGCAACGGGGGCTGGTGCTCGGGCTACTTGTCGGGCATCGATCACTGGCTGGATGACCCGTCACAGCGCGAGTCAGCCGTCCGCCTGCAGAAATTGATGTTCGACACGGTCAGGGAAGCCGGCGAGGTTGCCGAAGCAGAGTCGATCGATTGTCATTTCGACCAGTCCGGAGCGCTTGAAGTGGCGGTTATTCCCGCTCAGCTGAAGCGGCTTCAGCAAGAAATCGAACACCTGCGCGCCCTCGGCTTCGGCGAGGACGATTACCGCTGGCTTGGACCGGGCGAGGTCCGGGAAGCTCTGCGAATCGACAAGGCCGTGGCCGCGATCCACATGCGACACTGCGCCGCCATCCACCCCTCCCGCCTTGCGCGCGGGCTGGCGGAGACGCTGTCAGGCCAGGGCGTCCGGATCTTCGAAAAAAGCCCGGTGGCGTCTGTTAGTGGCAACACGCTTGAAACTCCGGGAGGGCGGGTCCGGGCCGGCACGGTTATCGTGGCCACCGAGGGATACAGCGGCAGCATCGCCGGGCGGAAGCGCCGGCTGATACCCGTCCATTCCATGATGGTCGTCACGGAACCACTGAGCCAACAGCAGATCGACGAAATTGCCTACCACCGGCGATTGTGTTTCGGCAATATCGACCGGCTCGTCACATACGGCCAGTTAACTCAAGACAATCGCATCGCCTTCGGCTGCCGCGGATCCTATCACTTCGGGTCCGGCATCCGGATTTTTGACCCCAAAGACCCGGAATTCAAACTGGTGGCTGGAAGCCTGTTGAAATTTTTCCCTTCACTCGAAGGCATCGGGTTCACCCATGGCTGGGGTGGTGCAATGGGCGTGTCCCGCACCTTGAGGCCTTCCGTGAACTTCGATCCGGACCGCAGGTTCGGGTGGGCTGGCGGGTATTTCGGCAACGGCGTGGGCGCGGCACACCTTGCAGGGAAAACCCTGGCTGACCTGGTCACCGGCCAGGAGACTGAGCGCACGGCCACACCATGGGTCAACCCCGCCGACCAGGACCGGAAATGGGAACCGGAGCCGCTGCGGTGGCTGGGCATCAAGTCGCGGGCACAGCTGATGCACCTGGCTGACAGCGCAGAGTACAGTGGAAGTCCACTGGCGCCGGTCTACAGCAAGACGCTCGACTTCTTATTTCCGTAACTTGTCCAGGTAAGCGCTGATCAATTTCTTCTGGACCACGGGAGGAAACATTGCCGGGTGCAAGAGGCCCTGCTGCCCGATTCCGGCCGAGTAGACCCACAGCGCCATTGCCTCGAATTCAGGAGCCATATCCTGGCGGACTTCTCCTTCACACTGAGCTTCCCGAAGCAACGTTTCGATCCGCTCCAGCCAGCCGCTGATGAGATGGGCATGCATCTCTGCGAATGATTCCTTCAATGCGGCCTTGTACAGAAAGGCCATCCACACCAACGAATCTTCGCGGGACGTTTCATCCACCAGCGCGTCATCGTTCATGAGATATTCAAGCGCCTTCAGGCCTTTGTACCTGATACTGAACTCATTGACCCGACGGGATTGCTGCGAGGTTGAGTAATGAACCGCGTGCATCAGCAAATCGTCTTTTGAGTCAAAGTAATGGAACAGGGAGCCGTAGGATAAGCCGGCTTCGGTGGCCACCGCCCGCATGGTCAAACCCTCGAGCCCTTCGCGCCCGACCAGGCGCATCACGGCTTCTGCGAATTTGCCGCGCTGACTGTCATGATCGACGATTTTTGGCATGCATTTTTCCGGCTTTTGTTATATTATACCGATCAGTTGATATAAATAAAAGAAACGCCAATGAAAGCGATCCACCAGAAGCAGGAACACACCAAATCCTACTACGCGGCAACCGTCAACGAGGTTACGGACTATCCCGAGTTGGAAGGAACCGTTTCGGCGGATATTTGCGTGGTCGGTGCCGGCTTCACAGGCGTCGCCACGGCCCTTACGCTGGCCGAGCGCGGTTATTCGGTGGCGCTTGTGGAAGCCAACCGGGTTGGCTGGGGCGCATCCGGCAGGAATGGCGGACAGTTGATCAACGGCATCAGCGGGCTTGCCAGGGTAAGGAAAAAGCATGGCGACGGGATTGCCGACATGCTCTGGGACCTGCGGTGGCGCGGAAACGACATCATCCATGAGCGCGTGGAAAAATACGCCATTGAATGCGACCTGAAAGGCGGCTTCATCGAAACAGCCCTGAAACCCCGGCAGGTAGCCGAACTGGAAGAATACGCCGCGGAAATGGAAGCGCACAATCATCCTTATCCGTACGAACTATGGGAC
>JARFQZ010000085.1 GCA_029287515.1 Lysobacterales bacterium | reverse complement strand
GGTGCCGGCTGTCAGCGTCCTGAACTCCGACTGGAATCCGATCAGGCCGCGCGCCGGGATCAGGTAGTCCAGGCGAACGCGTCCCTTGCCGTCGAGCTGCATGTTCTGCAGTTCACCACGGCGTTCTCCGAGACGTTCCATCACGGCGCCCTGGTAATCGGCGACCAGGTCCACCACGAGGGTTTCGTAGGGCTCTTCCCTGCCGTGATCGGTTTCGTGAATAATCACTTCCGGTCTTGATATGGCCAGTTCGTAGCCCTCGCGGCGCATCGTTTCTATCAGTATGGACAGGTGGAGCTCGCCGCGGCCTGAAATCTTGAAACGTTCGGGATTTTCCGTGTCTTCCACCTTGAGAGCCACGTTATGACTGGCTTCGCGCTGCAGCCGCTCGCGCAGCTGGCGGCTGGTCAGGTATTTGCCCTCGCGACCGGCAAACGGCGAATTATTGACCCGGAACGTCATGCTGATCGTTGGCTCGTCGACGGTCAGCGCAGGTAGTGCTTCGGGTGTACTTCTGTCGCACAGCGTGTCGGAGATCTGCAGGTTCTCCACGCCGGTAATGGCGATGATGTCACCCGCCTGTGCCGACGGAACTTCGACACGTTTCAGGCCGTGGAAGCCCAGCACCTGCAACACCTTGGCGTTGCGCTGCCTGCCGTCACAGTCGATCACGCAGATCTGCTGGTTGGGCTTGATGCTGCCGCGCTGCACCCGGCCGACACCGATCACGCCGACGTAGGCGCTGTAATCCAGGGAACTGATCCGCATCTGGAAAGGGCCGTCGATATTCACCGGTGGTGGGGCAACCTGCTCGACAACGGTCTGGAACAGCGGCCGCATGTCTCCCTCGCGGACAGAATCTTCCAGGCCCGCATAGCCTTGCAGGGCCGAGGCGTAAACCACCGGAAAATCCAGTTGCTCGTCACTGGCGCCGAGCTGGTCGAACAGCTCGAAAGTCTGGTCGAGCACCCAGTCGGGGCGGGCGCCGTCGCGATCGATCTTGTTGATGACGACGATAGGCTTGAAGCCCATCTCGAACGCTTTTTGCGTGACGAACCGTGTCTGGGGCATCGGGCCGTCCACCGCATCGACCAGTAGCAACACGGAATCGACCATGCTCAGAATCCGCTCGACTTCGCCACCGAAATCGGCGTGGCCCGGGGTATCGACGATATTGATGTGGTAGGTCTGATCCCCGTCGTTCCAGGTGATCGCCGTGTTCTTGGACAGGATCGTTATACCGCGTTCGCGTTCCAGTTCATTGGAGTCCATCACGCGCTCTGGCGTGGCGGCGCGCTCCCCCAGGGTTCCGGACTGCTGCAGCAGTTGGTCCACCAGGGTAGTCTTGCCATGGTCCACGTGGGCGATGATGGCGATGTTTCTGAGGTTTTCAATCACGGTACGGTCCTTTCCGACAGGCGCGCGCACGTTACAGGGTTTCCCCTGTAAAATCAATCACTCATTTACCCGATTGAGAAGCCAAGCCGGGCAAGCAAAGCAGCCGTGGCGGGGTCGGCGCCCCGCACGGTCCAGGCATGGAAATCCCGGCGAGAGGGGTATTCTTTGCGCAAGCGGTCGAATTCGGCAGCACGCTGTTCCACCGACAGGGACACCAGGCGTCTCATTGCTTCATCGTGGTGCGGCACGAAGCAGGTTGCTTCGAGGGCACATGTCATTGGATCATCACCGGGGGTGATCCTAAGCTCCAGTTCCGGTTCACCGGCTGTCGGAGCATTTCCCGCAGGTGGATTTAGTGGTTCGATGCCGGCCCATTCGCAAAAAGCGTGGTAAACCATGTCGGTTCCGTTGCGTTTGCCGTCCAGGCTGTAGCCTCCAACATGCGGTGTGGCGACGACGACCTGTTGCAACAGGTCGGCGCTGAACAACGGTTCACCGGGCCAGACATCCAGTGCGGCATGCAGCCGCCCTGTTTTCAGCACCTTCAAAAGCGCTTCGCCGTCGATGACATCACCCCGGGCGGCATTCACCAGCAGGGCACCTTCCGCCATTCTGGAAAGCTGGCGGGCGTCGATCATCTGCATGGTCGGGTAGGGTCCTTCGGTTTCCAGCGGTACGTGCAGGCTTACAATGTCGCAGTTCAATACCTCGTTCAGAGACACCAGCCCGGATTCACCCTGGTCAACCAGCGGCGGGTCATTGGCCAGGGTTTCCAGGCCGAGTGCTTGCAAGAGGCGCTCGAGGCGTGAGCCGACATTACCGCGCCCCACGATGCCAACGCGCTGTTCATAAAAAGGCTTCCCGAGGCGTTCGCAGGCCAGCCAGATCATCGCAAGGGTATACTGTGCGGCGGAATCGGCATTGCAGCCCGGTGCGTTGCTCCAGGTTATTCCATTGCGGTCCAGCCAGTCGATGTCCAGGTGGTCGGTACCGATGCTGGTGGTCCCTACAAAGCCCACACTGCTGCCTTCCAGCAGGCTCCCGTCTACGCTGGTCGCTGTGCGGATAATCAGTACATCCGCGTCTTTCACATCGCTGGCGGAAATAAGGCGGCCTTCCATGAACTGGAGTTCGCCATGGAGGCCGAAAGTCTCCTCGGCACCGCGGATATTCTGGTCAACGAGGATTTTCAATCCATCAATACCCTGCAGCCTGTCCGTCTTTGCGGGATTCCGATGCACCGATGTAAACACCGTATTCCGGATGTTTCATAATAGCCTGGAAGCCGCCGTAAGGGCCGTGGGCGAATTCGATGTTGTGACCCCGCTTCATCAGCTCCCGGATGACCTCGTAGTCTATGCCGGTTTCCAGGTTTGCGGTGCCGCCGTCGGTCATGGACTCGCCAGTAGGCTCACTGCTTCCGGTATGGTGGATACGGGGCGCATCCCCCGCTTCCTGCAGGCCCATTTTGAAATCGACCAGATTAACCACGATCTGGGCATGGCCCTGCGGTTGCATGCCGCCGCCCATCAGTCCGAAACTGATCAGCGGTTTGCCATCCTTCGTGACAAAGGCGGGAATGATGGTGTGGAACGGCAGTTTGCCTGGCTCGTAGGAATTAGGGTGGCCGGCTTGCAGGTCGAACAGTTCCCCGCGGTCCTGCAACACGAAGCCAAGGCCCGGGGGCGTCATACCCGAGCCCATGCCGCGATAGTTGCTCTGGATCAGCGACACCATGTTGCCCTGGCTGTCGGCAGTCGTCAGGTAAATCGTATCGCCGTCGCGCAGTTTTTCCGGGTCTCCGTGAGGGAATGTTTTGGCCGCTTCGGACATGTCGATCAAGCTGGCCCGCTTGGCGGCATAGTCTTCGGAAACGAGTCTTGCGACCGAAACGTCCATGTATTCCGGGTCGGCGTAGAACCGGGCGCGGTCCTCGAATGCCAGCTTTTTCGCCTCCAGGAAAAGGTGAATGTAATCCGCTGACCCAAAGCCCATGGAAGCGACGTCGAACTGCTCCATGATGCCCAGGATCTGCAGGGCGGCGATACCCTGCCCGTTGGGTGGAAGTTCCCAGACATCGTAGCCGCGGTAGTTGACGGACACCGGCTCGACCCAGTTGCCGGTGTGAGCCGCCATGTCTTCATAGGACAGGAACCCGTCATTGGCCTGCATATATTCGCCAATGACTTTCGCGATGTCTCCCTTGTAGAAGGCGTCACGGCCCTCTTTCGCGATGGTTTCCAGTGTATTGGCGAGATTCGGGTTTTTCCAGAGTTCGCCGGCATTCGGGGCCCGGCCGTCAATGGTCATCTGCTCGATAAAACCAGGGTAAGGCGCACGGGCCTCGATTGATTTTCCCCAGTAATAAGCGATGGTTTCATGCACCGGGTGTCCGTTCCGGGCGTAATCGATGGTCGGCTGCAGGATGCGGGTCATCGGCAGCGTACCAAACCGATCATGCAACATGAACCAGCCATCCACGGCTCCGGGGACGGAGACGGGCAGGGGACCAAAAGGAGGAATTTTGTCGATGTCGTTCTGTTCAAACCACTCGCGTGTCAGTGAACGCGGTGAGCGGCCGGAGCCATTCAGGCCGTATAACTTTCCAGACTTCGCGTCCCATACAATCGCGTAAAGATCGCCACCGATGCCATTGCCGGTCGGTTCCATCAGGCCAAGCGCGGCATTGGCGGCAATGGCCGCGTCGATCGCATTACCGCCATTTCTCATGATTTCGAGAGCAATCTGCGTGGCCAGCGGGTGGCTGGTGGCGGCCATCGCGCTGGGCGCCATGACCTCCGAGCGAGTTGCAAACATTTTGCCGGTGACGCGGTCAGCTGCCAAGATGAAATTGCTCCAGGCAACCAGGAAAATAATGGCTGAGAATCTGATCAAGAAAATGCTCCCTATTATTACTGCCCGAAAAGCAGATTATTAACGTTTGAAACAGGCGGTGGATGCTCATTATCGGCTAGAATAGTGCAGATTTGATTGATTTTAAGGAGTAAACCATGAAACGTCCTGTAAGAGTCGCCATAACCGGCGCTGCTGGTCAGATAGGCTACCAACTTTGCTTCAGAATTGCAGCCGGCGATATGCTCGGTCCTGACCAGCCTGTCGTGTTGCAACTGCTTGAAATTACGCCCGCGCTGGGTGCGCTCGAGGGCGTTGTCATGGAACTGCGTGACGCGGCATTCCCCCTGCTGACGGATATTGTCGCGACCGATGATGCCGAGGTGGCGTTCCAGGATACGGATTATGCGTTACTGGTAGGAGCGCGGCCTCGCGGTCCCGGCATGGAACGCGCTGATCTGTTGTCTGCCAATGGTGCCATCTTCGGTCCGCAGGGTGCGGCCATGAACAAGGTTGCCAGCCGCGATATCAAGGTACTGGTTGTGGGTAATCCCGCCAATACCAACGCCCTGATCGCCCAGTCTGCCGCACCAGGCCTCAACCCTCGTAACTTCACCGCGATGACCCGCCTTGACCACAACCGCGCCCTGGCACAGTTGTCCGGCAAGCTGGGCACCCATCACTCGAATCTTTCCAACATGATAATCTGGGGCAATCACTCTTCCACCCAGTACCCGGATATCCGCTTTGCCGAAGTGGATGGCAACACGGTGGCCGGTGACGTGGACCAGTCCTGGTACCGCGATACATTCATTCCCGACGTGCAGCAGCGCGGCGCGGCGATCATCAAGGCGCGTGGCGCTTCAAGCGCAGCGTCGGCGGCTTCCGCGGCAATCGACCACATCAGGAGCTGGGCGCTGGGAACGCCTGACGGCGACTGGGTCTCTATGGCGGTTCCGGCGGATGGCAGCTACGGAATTGAACCCGGCATCATCTACTCCTTCCCCTGCGTCTGCGAAAACGGCGATTACCGTATTGTCCAGGGGCTGGATGTCGACGACTTCAGCCGCGAACGAATGAACGCCACGGAAGTGGAATTGCGGGAAGAAAGAGCAGCGGTAGAAGACTTGCTCTGAAACCGGGTTCAGCCGATCGGCGAACCCGGTGGTACCGGCTCCGGCGCAGGTTTCTCGCCGGCAGCCTCGGCGTCAAGAAATTTCCTTATTTCATGACGTAACGCAGTAGCCTGGCGGTCGCCTTTGCGGACCGGCGCCTGTAAATCGTTGGCCAGGGAAATGAGCGTGGCTGTCCCAATGGCCCTGGTGATGTCGGTGGCTGTAGTGTCCGACGTCAGCGCCATCAGGCCACGCACGACCCGCCAGGCCACTTCGGCCTGTATGGCAGCCAGGTAGCTGTCCTTTGGCCGCGGTGCATCCAGGCTTGCCTCCAGCAGCGAATCGAGCACTATCTCAATTCCTGGCAGCTCCGGGTCCAGTGCGTTTTGCTCGGTAATACGCGCCAGGCGCTGTGGCTGCAGTAATTCGGCGATGACCAGGTCGGCGCCGGCGCGGGCAGGGGACAGGTGGTCGAAACCAACCCCGGATTGTCCGCTGAAAAATTCACGGTCCTTGCGAAAACCACTGACCGGCGGGGGCACAAGGTAGCGCAGATTTTCAGGCAGGGCCAGTCGCTCAGGGCTGAGCAGGCCCAGCATGGACTCGAGCGCCTTCAGCTGGACTTCTGCCTGGACCGGTTCCAGTTTGGTTGATTCGTCACCCTTGAGCCCATAGTCGTAATACAGCCCGCCCAGTAATTTCGCAGTGGCTTCAAGCTGGTAGCGGTGCAGCAGATAGACAGGTACAAGGCGTCGTTCCAATTCGAACAAAGGGGTTCCATCAGCGACCACCGAACCGGAAAATTTTTCCAGCCCTGTCTGCCTGATCGCCAGCAATTCATCCAGGCGTTGCATCACGTCCGTGCCGTTATCCCAGAGATGGGCGCCGGCGTGGGCGCTGCCAGGCACTCGCGCATCCTGGTCCGCGATGAATGCGATTCCCTGCTGCCGGGCCTGGTCCAGTATTCCGGCCAGTCCCGTTGCTTCATCAGCCGGGTCAAATTCCTGGTAACCGTATTGAACGGCCAGGCGGTCCCAGGGGCTGACACCTGCCTGGTAAGCCTGGTCCAGCCGGACCTGCCCCTGCTGGTCCAGGTAGAGATTCGGATGCGGATAATCCATGACCGAGTCGTCGCCCGATGACGAAGCTGCAAAATTGTGGTCGATTCCCAGCGTGTGTCCGACTTCGTGTGCAGACAACTGCCGCAGCCTGGCCAGCGCCATTTTCATCGCCGCCGTCGGCCGGGTGTCGGGGGAAGTGAACGGTGCCGTCAGGGCTTCGGCGATCAACTGGTCCTGGCGGACCCGGAGCGAACCGAGACTGACATGCCCTTTCAGGATTTGACCGGTGCGGGGATCGGCCACACTACCGCCATAGGACCAGCCGCGGGTAGAGCGGTGCACCCACTGGATGACGTTGTAGCGTACGTCGAGGGGGTCAACGCCCTCCGGCAAAACGTCCACGGCAAAACCATTTTCAAAGCCGGCGGCTTCGAAGGCGTCTTTCCACCAGGAGGCACCTTCCAGCAGCGCGCTGCGCACCGGTTCCGGCGTGCCGTTGTCGACATAATACTGCAGTGTTTCACCCTGTCTCAGCGAGTGCCTGTAAATCAGGCGTTTGTCCAGGGACTCGCCCAGGGGGGCGGCATAATCACGATAGTACAGGTCAAAATAACCGGACCTGGGGTGGAACGCCCGCGGGGTGTACTCTCCGTCCGGGATCTGCACGAACTGGTGACTTATACGCACGGTCAGCGAATCGGGCGTCGGGGTCACATCACGGATAAATGTTCCCGGTTGCGAACCCTTAAGCGTGACGACGACCGGAATCAGGGTATTGCGGGGGAAGTTTTTGATCTTTGCTGCGTCAACGGCGGTCCGGTCAGGATCGACCTCGAAAGTGCCCTGTTCCAGTTCCGTAATCAGGTCAGATATGCGTGTGATGTCGGACAGGAGCAGGGGGGACAGATCAATCCTGGTCTGGCCGCTTTCGTCTTTTTCCACCGCGAAACCGGCCAGCACCGACTGGGCGAATGCTTCTTTCACGGCACGGCGTTCGGATTGGTTTTCAGTAACGGCCCTGAACCTGAGATTGGGTTCCAGCAACAGGATCCGGTTTCCATATCGCTCGAAACGCACCAGTCGGGTATTGTCGATTCTGCCGCGATCCAGGCCGAGATCATTGGACCCGACGCCTGATTGCAGCGCCGTAACATAAAGCAGTTCGACCGGCAGGGTGTCTATCTCAAGATAAACCTTGCCGGTTTCGTTATCGACGGAAAGATCGAGCAGAACTCCATCTTCCGCGCAAAGTTGCACGGAAAAAAGAACCAGGACGGCAGCGATTAGCAGCCTTGTCAGACGGTCTGAAACGAAAATCACCGCTTCATGAAGTTGAAAAACTCTGTGTTGGTCTTGGTGGCTTTCAATTTGTCCAGCATGAACTCAATGGCTTGTGCTTCGTCCATGGGGTGAAGCAGTTTTCGCAGAATCCAGACTCTCTGCAATTGGTCCTGGCCGATCATCAATTCTTCACGCCGGGTTCCGGAGCGGTTGATGTCGATAGCTGGGTAGGTCCTGCGCTCGGCGATGCGCCGGCTCAGGTGGATTTCCATGTTACCGGTGCCCTTGAATTCCTCGTAAATGACTTCATCCATCTTCGAGCCGGTTTCGACCAGGGCGGTGGCGATAATTGTCAGTGATCCGCCTTCCGAGACATTCCTCGCCGCACCGAAAAACCGCTTCGGCCGCTGCAGGGCGTTCGCGTCAACACCACCGGTCAGCACCTTGCCTGAAGAAGGCGCAACCGTGTTGTAAGCGCGAGCCAGCCGGGTGATGGAATCCAGCAGGATGACTACATCGAGCTTGTGTTCCACCAGGCGCTTGGCCCGTTCGATGACCATTTCCGCGACCTGCACGTGACGGGAGGCGGGTTCATCGAAGGTGCTGGAAATGACTTCGGCGTCCACCGAACGCTTCATTTCGGTAACTTCTTCGGGGCGCTCATCGATCAGCAGGATGATCATCTTGCAGTCGCTATTGGCCCGAATGCTGGTTGCAATGTTCTGCAACATGATGGTTTTACCGGCCTTGGGAGGTGAAACCACAAGTCCGCGCTGTCCTTTGCCGATCGGGGAGACCAGGTCGATGATCCGGGCGGTGATGTCCTCGGTGCTGCCGCTGCCCCTTTCCAGCTGGAGTTGCTCGGTGGGAAATTCAGGGGTCAGGTTTTCAAACAGGATTTTGCGCTTGGCGGCATCGGGAGATTCATAATTGATCTCCTCCACTTTGAGCAGGGCGAAATAACGCTCACTGTCTTTGGGTGGCCTGATCTTGCCGGCCAGCATGTCACCGGTACGCAGCGCAAAACGCCGGATCTGGCTGGGAGACACGTAGATGTCGTCCGGGCCGGCGAGGTAGGAACTGTCGGCCGAGCGCAGGAAGCCGAAGCCGTCCTGCAGAATTTCGAGTACGCCATTTCCGAAAATGCTTTCCCCGTTCTTGGCATGTGCCTTCAGGATGGAGAAGATCATGTCCTGCTTCCTGGATCGGGCTACGCCCTCCAGGCCCATTTCATCGGCAATTTCCTGAAGCTTGGAAATCGGTTTTTGTTTGAGTTCTGTAAGATTCATAGGGGGTTTTAACTTTGGGGGCAGTGTGCCTTTTCTGTTGATCAATAATCGTTGTCGATGGATCGATACGAAGTTCTTGCCGGCCAATTGCCAGCGGTCAAAAAGGGAAGCATACAAACCGGCCGGGGAGGGCCGGCTTCAGATTGGGTAAAAGTAGCACGATTGTGCCGAAGCGTCCAGTCATTCGCGCCGATAGAATGTAAATGAGGCCCGCCCCGTTAAGGCGGGTCCCGGATTTTTCTCAGACGACTTCGTCAACAAAAGCCTTCAGCTGGCCCTTGGTCATGGCACCCACCTTGGTCGCCTGCACTTTTCCGTCGCGAAAAATCATCAGCGTGGGTATTCCCCGAATGCTGTACTGCTGTGGAGTCATCATGTTGCTGTCGATGTCCATTTTCGCCACGGTGAGGCGGTCACCGTATTCTTCAGCCAACTCTTCAATGATCGGGGCGATCATCTTGCATGGCCCGCACCACTCCGCCCAATAATCTACCAGTACCGGGCCATCAGCATTCAGGACATCCTGGTCAAAACTGCCGTCGGTCACGTGCTTAATCTTGTCACTCACTTCACTTCTCCAGAATTCACGCGTCTTTGTTACTGGAACATGCCAGGCAGCGCGGTTAATATGGTTTACTTAAGGACCCGGAAGACTCCATGGCCGGGACCATCATTTCAACTGAACTGTTCAACGATTTCAAGGCGCCTGCAGCAATTTTCAAGCCCTCAGTCAGCAGAACAACAAAATAAATGATTCATGCCCGGTTAAAACGGCCGCCAAAATTAAGGTGAATACCCAAGAATGTCTGAAAATAATTCCAGCAATGCGCTGACTGAAATTGAATTCTCATCTTTCGATCTTTTCGACGAAGTCAGGAAAGGTCTCGACAAGGCGGGGTTTACCTATTGCACGCCCATCCAGGCACTGACTCTGCCGGTTGCCCTGCAGGGCAAGGACGTCGCCGGCCAGGCACAGACCGGCACCGGCAAGACGGCGGCTTTTCTGCTGGTTATCTTTCAGCGGCTGCTGGAAAAACAACCGCAACATGACAGGCGGCACCCCCGGGCGCTGGTGCTGGCCCCGACGCGGGAACTGGCCCTGCAGATTCACAAGGATGCATTGCTGCTGGGCAGCCACACCGGTTTGAAATTCGGGCTGGCCTACGGTGGTGTTGACTACGAAAAGCAGCGTAAAACCCTGGAAGACGGCGTAGACATACTGATCGGCACCCCGGGCCGGCTGATCGATTATTTCAAGCAGCACGTGTACAACCTGAAACAGATCGATGTCATGGTGCTGGACGAGGCGGACCGGATGTTCGATCTCGGCTTCATCAAGGACATCCGCTACGTGTTGAGGCGTTTACCTCCGCGAGAAAAGCGGCAGTGCCTGATGTTTTCCGCGACCCTGGCACAACGCGTGCTGGAGCTTGCCTACGAGCACATGAACGATCCCGACCTGCTGAAGGTGGAGGCGGACCAGGTCACTGCG
This sequence comes from Lysobacterales bacterium, assembly GCA_029287515.1. GTDB lineage: Bacteria > Pseudomonadota > Gammaproteobacteria > Xanthomonadales > SZUA-36 > JAHEFT01. Next base: position 2,987 of record JARFQZ010000085.1, on the reverse strand, counting down.
GAAAACGTGAAACAGTCGGTCTATTACCCGGCCAACGAGGAGAAACTGCCGCTGCTGATCGGCCTGTTGCGGGAGATAAAAGATGGCCGGGTCATGGTTTTCGCCAATACCCGCGCGGCCACCGACCTGGTCGAACGGACGCTGAACGCCAATGATATCCATGCCGCGGCCATGTCAGGCCAGGTGCCGCAGAAAAAGCGTCAGACCCTGTTGAAGAAATTCCACGACGGCGAACTCCCGGTGCTGGTTGCCACGGATGTGGCGGCGCGGGGCCTGCATATTCCCGATGTAACCCACGTGATCAATTTCGACCTGCCCCAGGACGCCGAGGATTACGTCCACCGCATCGGCCGGACAGCACGGCTTGGCGCCGAGGGGGAGGCCATCAGTTTCGCCTGCGAAAATTACGCGTTTCACCTTCCGGAGATCGAAGACTACATCGGTTATCCGATTGCGGTGGAGCAGGCCGGGCCGGATCAGATGTCGGAAATCAAGCGTGCAAAACCCAGACCAAGGCGGCAGGATCACAGGCATGACGGCAGAAACAAACCCAATGCCCACCGGGGAAAAAACGGGGGAAAGCGTCGCAGGCGCAGGTAGCCTTATTATGGTTCGCGATGATCACATTTGAACGGGTAACCAAAAAATACCACGGCGGCACAACGGCCCTTCGCGACATCAGTTTTCAGCTGGATCCGGGTGAAATGGTCTTTCTCACCGGCCACTCCGGCGCCGGCAAAAGCACCCTGCTGCGGCTGATCCTGATGCTGGAAAGAGCGACCCGGGGCCAGGTGATCGTCAATGGCACCAATCTGAGCCGTACCCACATGCGCCAGGCGCCGAAGCTGAGGCGCAGGGTGGGCATGATCTTCCAGGATCACAAGCTTCTCAAGGACAAAACAGTATTCGACAATGTGGCGCTGCCGCTGGTGATTGCCGGTTTGCGTTACCAGGAAATCCGCAAACGTGTCCGTGCCTCGCTGGACAAAGTCGGATTGCTGAGCAAGGAAAAAGCCTGGCCGCTGATGTTGTCCGGCGGAGAACAGCAGCGTGTGGGAATCGCCCGGGCGATCGTCGGCATGCCGCCCGTCTTGCTGGCCGACGAGCCCACCGGGAACCTGGATCCTGAACTGTCCAGGGACCTGTTTGGTCTTTTCCGGCAACTGAACGGGCAGGGTGTGACCGTGTTGATTGCCAGTCATGACCTTGCTCTGATTCGTTCGATGGGGCAAAGAACGTTGGTGTTGTCGCAGGGAACCCTGGTCGATGACATTCCGGGCGAGGCGATTGCGAGGGCAGGGGCATGAAATTCCCTGATGTCCGCAGGCGTTCGCGTGCATGGGCCCGGCGCCAGTTGTTCAGCCTGTTTTCCAGCCTGGGGACACTGATGAGCCACCGCGTGGGAACACTGATGACCGTCATGGTGCTCGGAATCGCGATGGCGTTGCCTGTAGGGCTCTTTGTCACCGTGAAGAACCTAAGGGCGCTGGATTTGCAGCAGGAGCAATGGGGTAATCTGACCGTGTTTCTGAAGTCGGAAATTGGCGGTGAGCAGGCCCTTGCGCTGCAGCAAACCATAAACGGGGAACCCGGTGCCCGGGCCAAAACGGTGTCTCCCGAGATGGGCATGGAACAGTTCCGTGAGGCTTCAGGCTTTGGCCAGGCACTGGACATGTTCGAGGAAAATCCCCTGCCATGGGTGCTGGTAGTGACGCCCGAACCGGCAGAAGGAGAGAAACTGGAAGACGTCGTCCTGCGGATTGAAAGCTGGTTGCAACAGCGGCAGGAAGTCGACCTGGTGCAGGTCGATTTCAAGTGGCTGCAACGGCTCGCCGGACTCCTTGAACTGGGCGATGCGCTGGTATCGGTGCTCACGGTGCTGTTTTCGCTCGCCGCCGTGGTCGTGGTGTCCAATACCATCCGGATGGACGTGGCCAGTCGCGCCGAGGAAATCCAGGTGCTGAGTCTGGTCGGCGCAGGCAACGGATTCATTCGCCAGCCATTCCTGTATTCGGGCTTCTGGTACGGTCTGCTGGGTGCGCTGCTGGCGCTGCTGCTGTTCAATACCTGCCTTTATTACATCAGCCGGCCCCTGGGGCGCCTGCTCGATGCGTACGGAAACAGTTTTGCGGTGCTGAACCTGGGTGCCGGAGGGTTTCTGCTGGTGTTGTTATGCGGCGGCCTTCTCGGATTGGCTGGCGCATGGATTTCAGTCCAGCGCTACCTGAACCAGATCAGCGCAGGCGGGATTCCTGGGCGGTGATGTTGAGAATTTTGTTTGCAATCCTGCTCCCTGGCCAAAGCGTGTCGTCCATAACACAGGAATCAGCAACTGATGGCAAACCCGTTTCAGAGCTTTTACCGAGACTGATATCGCATATTTCCGCCGAGATGTCCGAGCTCATTTCACAATACCGAGTAGGGCGCAAACACACTGGACACGAAGCCATTCGAGGAATTTGTCGATAGGGCGTTCAGGAGTTTCATCGACAATCAGGCTGCGCAGCTGATTCTCGACCTGCGCGACAATCCCGAATCGACGTCACATTTGTATGCAAAGCGCTACGAGTCCAGGGAAAACGGTGAAGCGGTATTGTTTCCGATTCCCGAGGTTAAACCACGCCCGGCCCCAAGATATGATGGTGACGTTTACGTGCTTGTAAACCGGAATTGTGGTTAACTATCCCAAGGCTTTTATTGTCAGGCCAAATGGGAACGAATCCTCTCATCCGGTCAGTCCCGACATTCAGCTCCCTTTCCCCCGGATTCGCGGCGCAACAGATGTCATGCAGAAAGCAGCACTCAAGCATATTCAACTTGGTTGTCCTTGTGTGGATTGATGACATTACGCATTGTGCGAATATGCTTCCCCGTTGCGAATCTCAAGCGTTGGTATGGATGTATAACATTAATAAAAACAGATAAAGCTTTCATTTAGCTCGATAATATCGAACTATTGCATGAAGCTGCATTAAGCCCTGTTTAAG
>JARFQZ010000075.1 GCA_029287515.1 Lysobacterales bacterium | reverse complement strand
TTCGCCGAGTCCGGGAGTGACGGAGTGGTTTACCTCAAGTACAAGAAAATCGACGCCGTTCTGAAGCTGGACAACGGCGAGAAGAACATCGACCTGGTCGGGGCAAGGAAAAAGTACGACGCCTACGAGTCGTCTTATTGAGGCATCGTTTTCATGCGTTTCTAATCGCGCCCAGCCGTTCACCCAGCCGCGCAAGCTGTTCGCCGATCACCCCTCCCCGGATTTGCGGTGGAAGTGATCCGCGATCACCTGTGAAACACAGGTTGTCAGCTTGCGCGCAAACGGGATATGGATGAACTCGTTGGGCCCATGCGCATTGGAGTTGGGTCCCAGTACGCCGGTGATCATGAACTGCGCACGCGGGAAGAAATCGCCCAGCATGGCCATGAACGGGATGGTTCCGCCTTCGCCCATGTACATCACGCCCTGTCCGAAGGCGGCCTGCGAGGCCTTTTCCAGCGAGGCGTCCAACCACGGCGCGATATCCGGCGCGTTCCAGCCGGAAGCTGCGTGGTCCGGCTCAAATGAAACCTTCGCGTTGTTGGGCGGGTCCGACTCCAGCAGTTCTTTCACCTTTTCCGTTGCGGTTTCACCGTCCAGCGTCGGTGGCAGGCGCAGGGAAAGCTTCAGGGCGGTATGCGGCCGCAGTACATTGCCGGCGGCTTCCAGCGAAGGCATGCCCTCGGAACCGGTCACCGACAGGGCCGGGCGCCAGGTGCGGTTGAGCAGCCGCTGCAGGTTGTCTTCGGCCTGAGGCTCAACGCCTTCAACAAAGGGATAGGCAGTGAACACCTCGTCGCCGAGTGCATCCGCCATGCGCTGGTTTTGGCGCATGCGTTGTTCCGGGATTTCCGCCTGCAGGAAGTCCGGTAGCACCTTGCCGGTATTCTCGTCCTCCAGCCGGCTGATAAGCTGCCGCAACACGCGGAAGCTGGAAGGCACCACGCCGGAGGCGTAACCGGAATGTACGCCTTCCTTGAGCACATCGGCGCTGAGCGTGCCTGCCGCCATGCCGCGGAGTGAAACCGTCAGCCACATCTGGTCGTAATTACCGGCGCCTGAATCCAGGCAGACCACCAGCGATGGTGTACCGATGCGTTCGCGCAGGTGGTCGATGTAATAGGGCAGGTCGAAGCTGCCCGATTCCTCGCAACCCTCGATGATGACGACGCAGCGGGCGCGCGGGATGCCCTGTTCCTGCAGGGCCATCAGCGCGGTCAGCGAAGCGTAGGCGGCATAGCCGTCGTCCGCGCCGCCACGGCCGTACAGCTTATCGTTCTTGATCACCGGAATCCACGGCCCCAGGCCATCGTCCCAGCCGGTCATCTCGGGCTGCTTGTCCATGTGGCCATACATCAGGATGGTGTCGTCGTTGTCGCCGGGAATATCCATGAAGATCAGCGGTGTGCGGCCCGGCAGCCGGACGATTTCACATTCCATACCGCGGATGTTCTGCTTCTTGCACCAGGCAAAAATCTGCTGGATCGCGTCTTCGATGTACCCGTTCTTTTCCCAGTCGGGATCGAAATGCGGTGACTTTGCCGGAATCTTGATGTACTCGACAAGCTCGGGAACGATGGTGTCATTCCAGACTTCATCGACTAATTTCTGTGCAGATTGCTGATCCATTTGTTTGCCTTCGGGTTAAAGATATCTGGACCGGCAATTATGTCATGCACTCAATGGCCCTGCCACGTGAGCAGCGTCAACTGTCAATGGCGGGACGGTCTGGTATGCTTACGCCACTTCTAACAAGACTCGGAGCGAACGAGTGAATACCCAAACCGATATGGGCAAGCAGCCCGATATACCGCCCGGCGAATTCTTGGGGCACCCCAAAGCACTGTGGCAACTTTCAAACATCGAGATGTGGGAGCGCTTTTCCTATTACGGCATGCGCGCCCTGCTGGCGGTTTACGTCGCCACCACGTTTTTCGGGCACCTGGGCGACCAGGCCAATGCCCAGGCCAGCCTGGTTTACGGCGGCTACACGGCGCTGGTCTACGCGACCGGCATCATCGGCGGTTACATCGCCGACCACGTGCTGGGTTACCAGCGATCGATCCTGCTGGGCGCCATCATCATGGCGGCTGGGCTGTTCGTGCTGCTCATCGAGGACCTGACCTGGTTCCTGGTCGGGCTGTCGCTGATCGTTGCGGGTAACGGCCTGTTCAAACCCAATATTTCGACAATGATCGGCAAGCTGTACGCTCCGGGTGACGTGCGCCGTGACTCGGGGTTCACCGTGTTCTACATGGGCATCAACCTGGGCGCTTTCATCGCGCCGTTCATCACCGCCTCGTGGATCGGCGTGCAGTTCGGCATGAAATGGGGATTCTTCGCCGCGGCAATAGGCATGATTCTGTCTACCCTGTTCCTTGAAGTGGCCAAGAAATCACTTGGACATGTCGGCCTGCCGGCAAAAGGCAAGGAAGGCTGGGGGATGTTTTTCCTGGTGGGGATCGGCGCCCTAGTGATGGCGATCGGCGTGTTCTTCCTGCTTTCGGAAAGTGAAATTCTCGGCTGGTTGCTCGGCGCCATCATGATCGCATTGATTGCCTATTTCATCATTTCCGGTATCAAGAGCGGGGACAAGGTGCAGCTGCAGCGCTATATCGCGATGATCATCCTGTTTGTCGCCAACGCCTGCTTCTGGGCCCTGTTCGAGCAGGCGGGAAGCTCAATGAACTTCTTCGCGCGTGAATTCGTCACGCCGATGTTCGGGGGGATGGAGTCCTGGCAAGCCGGTGGTTTCGGTATCTTCCAGTCGCTCAATCCGCTATACATCCTGCTGTTTGCTCCGCTGTTCGCCGCCATCTGGCCGTGGCTGGACAAGCGCAACATGAATCCTTCCATTCCACGCAAGTTTGCCCTGGGACTGATCCAGGTCGCACTTGGTTTCTACGTACTGGTCTTTGCAATTGCGAATTTCCAGAACGCGGCCGGACTGGTTCCGTGGTTCTTCCTGGCTTTCTGCTACCTGTTGCATACCACCGGTGAGCTATGCCTGTCACCGATTGGACTGTCGATGGTCACCAAGCTGGCTGCTGAAAAGGAAACGGGCATGGCAATGGGTGGTTGGTTCCTGTCGATCGCGATGGCCCAGTACATGGCTGGTCTTATCGCGGCCATCGCTTCGGGCGGCGGACACGGGCCGGAGGCCGGTGCTGCCATCGGCCAGTACTCCGACACCTACATGATGTTGTTCTGGGTTGGCTTGGCCTTTGGTATCGCGTACCTGATCGTGGCGCCACTGATCAACAAGCTCATGCACGGAGTCAAGTAAGCACAATGCCTGGTATTAACATAACCGCGAGACTTTTTTGTCTCGCGGTTTTTCTTCTTTCCCTGGCAGCCTGCCAATCAGAAAGTTCGAATGGCGGATCAGACCATCAATCACCTGCTGTTGATTCTGCCGAATCAGCGGTAGAAAACGAGGTTCCGGCGCCTTCCGATGCCTGGATTGCCTTCGTCGACCAGTACATCGAGGATTACCTGGCCACTCACCCCGGATTTGCCGTGGTGCAGGGACGCCACGAATACGATGGGCAGCTGCAGGACTGGAGCGCTGAAGGTCTCGCACGGGAAGTGGAACGGCTGAAGCAGGCGAAAGAGCAGGCGCTTGCCTTTACGGACGAAGAGCTGGGTCCGGAAGGCAGTTTTCAGCGGGAATACCTGCTGGCGGCCATCGACCGGGCCCTGTTCTGGCTGGACAAGGCGGAATGGCCGTTCGTCAATCCGGCTTTCTACTTCGACTGGATGTCTGATTCGCTGGACCCGAGCCCCTATATCACGCTGGACTATGCACCGCTGGAAGAGCGGATGAAATCCTACGTCCGGTACGCGCAAAGTGTGGTGCGGGCGGTGGGACAGATTCGGGAAAACTTGCGCATGCCGATGGCGCGTACCCGTCTTCAGTATGGCATCGATTCGTTTGGCGGAATGGCCGCCTACTTCAGAAACGACGTGCCCACTGTTTTCGCCGCAGTGGAAAACCCTGAACTTCAGGACGCATTCGCCGAGGCCAACACGGCCGCAGCCGACGCCATGCAGGAACTTACGGACTGGTTGAGCGCTAACCTGGCGACGGCTACCGAGGACTATGCGCTGGGTGCTGAGTTGTTCAGCCAGATGATCTACGACACCGAACGGGTCGAGATTCCGCTGGATGAGCTCGAGGCGATGGGCCAGGAGGACATGAGACGCAACCAGATCGCACTGGGTGAAGCCTGCGCCGAGTTCGCCCCGGGCGAAAGCGTACGCAGTTGTTTCGCGAAGATGGCCAACCGTAAACCGCCCGGTGGTTCAGTGGAATCCGCGCGGCAGCAGGTAGCGGAGACAAAGGCATTCCTGGTCGAAAAGGACCTGGTGAGCATTCCGGGGAACGAGGAAGCACGGGTAGAAGAAGCGCCGCCATATGCACGCTCGAATTTCGCTTACATCAACATCCCGGGCCCGTTCGAGAAAAATCAGCCTTCCGTTTATTACATATCGCCTCCCAACCCGGACTGGTCAGAGGAAGTTCAACAGGCGTATATCGCCGGTGAGTCCGACTTGCTGTTTACGTCCGTACACGAAGTCTGGCCCGGCCATTTTCTCAATTTCCTGCACGCCAAGCGCTCCGACTGGGTATTCGGCAGGCTGTTCGTGACCTACGCTTTCGCCGAAGGCTGGGCTCACTACACCGAAGAGATGATGAAAGACGCCGGCTTGCGTGATGCTTCTGCTGAAACCCGGATCGGGCAGCTGGGCAACGCCCTGTTACGCAACGCCCGCTTCCTGTCCGCCATCGGCCTGCACACGCAGGGTATGACGGTCGGGGAATCGGAGAAACTGTTCATGGAAGAGGCTTACCAGGGCGAAGGAACTGCCCGCCAGCAAGCGGCGCGCGGCACTTATGACCCGGCGTATCTAAATTACACGCTGGGCAAGCTGATGATCCGCGATTTGCGGAATGACTGGACACTGGAGCGTGAGGGCAGGGAGTCCTGGAAAGAGTTTCACGACACCTTCCTGTCTTTCGGTGGGCCGCCGATCCCGCTGGTGCGGGCACAGATGATGAGCCAGTGAAGCAATGAAGCTGGAGTTCTATGGCGCCGCCGCTGAAGTAACCGGTTCCTGCCATATATTGCATATCGGCGACAAACGGGTTTTGCTGGATTGCGGCTTGATCCAGGGCAGCCGCAGGGACGAGGACCGGAACCGGGATCCGTTCCCTTTCGATGCCTCGAAAATCGATGCGGT
>JARFQZ010000059.1 GCA_029287515.1 Lysobacterales bacterium | reverse complement strand
GACCCGTCCGTCACGATCGCGGAATGACCCTGAAACGACCAGGGCTGAATCATTTTTCATCGATGGTCAGTTGGCTTCGCTTTCCAGCTTCTCCTTTCCACGAAATCCCAACGCAACCCGCAACTTGTGCCAGTAAAGCTTGAGCGCCACTCCGACCGCCGCAATGCCACCAAGAATCACCTGCAGCATCATGCTGCCGGTGCCCGGATCCAGGTACGCCAGTACCGGTTCAGCACTCAGCAACAGGATTACCAGCGTAACCATTTTCCCTGTAATTTTTGTCACGACTCCTCCAAGACGAAAAACCATTCGACTGCTGTTTGAAACAGCGAACTGAAAAATTGTGTCGATTATATTTCAGAAGTTCGGGAGAGTCTTGTTTTATTACAGAAAAATTTCAACTGGGCACAAAAACCATTTCATTCCCAGGAATAACCTTTTTCCCGCAAATGTTCCAGCATGATTTCCCTGGCTTTGCTTTCCGACAGGGTTTCATCACAGGCAAGAGTGGATCCGTCAATGCGCATTGAGGACATTTCCATTGTATTCAAATGCAGCCTGAAGCCCTGATCACACATGATTAAATACTGCCGCCCCAGGGAGTACCAGGGAGGCTGGGGATTGCGGACAGACCAGCGATCTTTTTCGGCGGATTTGTCTGCCTGGCTGCCGTTGGCGAATATGAGGCGATTGATCAGATCTGAACCATCTGAATCCAGCAATGACCTGCCTTCCATCCAGCCAGGGGGGCGGATGCCGATGAAATCGAGCACCGTGGGTGCAATATCCAGGCGCTGGGTGTTACCGCCCATGGACCCGGTTTTTGATTTTTCCGGAAGGCGCATCAACAAGGGAAGCCGGTCAAGCACCCGGTGCTGAAAACCGTGATCGGAAGAGATGATCAGGACCGTTGAGTCCAGCAGTCCGCTGCCCTCGAGTAACTGATAGGTCTCTTCCACATTGCGGTCAAAGTCCATGATGGCATCGTCGTAACCTCCGATGTGCCACAGTGTCTCGTAATCTTCCTCGGTTGAATAAACGCGTTTGCTTGGGCGAAACTTTTCACCATGCGTCCCCATCATGTGGATGTGCAGGAACAGCGGACGCGGGGCCTCAGCCAACAAGCGCCGGATTTCAGCCATTCTTCCATCGTCATATATCCAGCGTCGATCGGGCTCGTTCACCTCTGCCATCGGATTACGCATCGGCTTATCTTTCCAGATGTGGCCAAACCGCTCGGATACGCGCTCGGATATTCGATCCAGCAACAGTGAAGCAGGATTCAAAGCCGGCACTTTGCGAATGGCCGCAACCAGCGTTCCGCCGGTTTCCTTCAGGCGGCGAAAGTTTGCCTCGTGGAATCCGCCCCGAAGGTTGAGGTCATAGGGGTCGGCATAATGGCGCATGCTGACGTCTGCATTGTAATAACCCAGGTTTTTGAGAATTCCCGGCAAATGCCGGTAGCTGTCTGTCCCGCGCAGCACATCCGGGGGATAGACAACCCTGGTGGTAGTGGGTAGCTTTCCGCTCAACAGGGAAATGACAGAACCACCGGTATCGCTGGCATTTGAAAAATGGTTTTCAGAAACCAGGAACTCGCCCCTCTTACGATCCATAAAAGGTGTGGTTGGCCGTTCGTAGCCATACAGCGACATGTGCTTTGCAGAGACGCCATCGGCCGAGAGAATCACAATATTGGGCAAATCCTGGCGGCTGCCGGTCAACTCGAAGTCTTCATCAGTTGATTCTGCAACGGTGATCCACAAGAGGGGAACACTGCATGCCACGAGAACCAGTGCCGCGACTGCCAGGTTTTTCAGCGTTCCCGGGGAATACCGCCCGATCAGGAAACCGTCCAACACCCGGGCCGCGAGAACAACGAGAGCGATTGTCACCAGGCGATAACCGTAAATGGCCAGTCCGGAAGCATCCCTGATCCCCCAGCCAAAGAGGGTCAGCATGAAATTATCGAGGATCACTACCAGGGTCATAGTCAGCAGCAGAATCACCGGCAACAAGGCAACCGTGGAGACCACCTTCCCATTCACATCCAGGCGGTGCAGCAGCAAAGCAACCGCGGCGAAAGGCAGGGAAATGATCAACAGGGAGACAGCCACGATCAGGGCGGTGCTGGAAAGGACGGCAAGTTTTTCGAGCCAGGGATACAGGCTCATGAACGAGGGCTTGGTTACGAAGAACAGCCATTCCATAAGGACCCAGGCCGTTCCGCTGACCAGGGCCAGGCTGGCTAGTCGCGATATTTTCATTTTCTTTTTTGTGCGATGACTTTTTAGAACGCCCCTAGGATACGGACACTCTCAGCCGAACTCAAAATAATGCCGCTCATTTAACGGATGCCTTATTCGTCTTTGGCCTCTTCCTCGGCCTTTGTCGCATCCAGGTATTGCTGCTGATCTCCGTAGTAATCATCGATGGCGTGTTCCGCCGTCAGCGGGCTCAGGTAGTGTTTACCGGTAAACCCCTCCTCGTTCATGGCCAGGCCGGTCAGGCATGCCTTGACGATGTGAGCGCTGTTCAGTGAGGTCTTGTAGGTAGGGTCCAGCGCGGGGTGCAGTTCAACCAGGTCGAAACCCACCACGTTGGACTCCGCGCACAGGCGCCGCACGATCATGATCGCCTCGCGCATGGTCAGGCCGCCGGGCACCGGGGTGCCGGTCGCCACCATGAACGCCGGGTCGAGCACGTCGATATCGAACGAGATGTGGATCTTGCGGCCGTCCTCGGAAGCCTCGGCTACGATCCGGTCCAGCACGTCCGGCCAGCCGCGCCGTTCCACTTCAGCCATGGTGTGGTAGCGCATGCCCTGCTCCCGCATCCATTCGAAACCCGACTTGTCGGGGCCCGCTGATCGCAGCCCAACCTGGATGTAATCGGCGGCACGGACGTGGCCTTCGTTAATCAGGCGATAGACCGGGTAACCATGGCTGATCAGGTCAGCGCTCCAGCCCCACCACGCATCGTAGTGCGAATCGAAATGGATGACTGAGACCTTTTCCTTGCCATAGACATCAGCAAGCGCCGCGACGTTGGGATACTCCAGGGAATGGTCGCCACCGACAATCATCGGCACGGCGCCGGCCTCGACGATCTCGCGAACGATTTCGCGCACATGGCGCATGGACCGCTCCGTGCTGGCGTTGTCGACGGCAACGTCCCCGTAGTCAACAATGTTGAGCACGTCACTGGCGTCGATCTGGACATACTGGTCCATGCGCCCCATCGGCCAGCCGTACAGTCGAAGTTCCGCAGTAGCCCGTTCGCCGGAATCACGCCACCTGGAACCCATGTTCAGCGGCGCACCGAGGATGGCCACATCGACCTCGCCGGCGACCAGGTCGGCCTTGGACAGCGCCAGGGGAAATCCGCCAAACGTGGGTGGACCGCCCTCGCCTTGGTAACGCCCCAAGGGCACCGGGCCGGGCTCGCGTTGTGGATCCATCGACCGGGGCCGCAGCGCCCGCCAGGCATTGAACCGGGGCGATTGCGTATTGAAAGGGACGTTGGGCGAGTCGCGCCCTTCCTTATAGCGAGTGTGCTCCACCATTTGTTGCATGGCGTTGACCCAAGCTTTCACTTCTTCCGGCGTCCGCTCCTGCAACTCTTCGACGGTATCTTCTGCTGGGCCGGTAAAGGGACGCGCATCATCGCTCAGCAGGAATTCGACTTCCGCTGGTGTCAGCATTTCGAGCTTTGACGCCACGCTGTCTGGAAGCTCGATGGGCGCCTTGTCCTCATTGCGCGGGTCGGTCGTGTCAAACGGGTAGGCCTGTTCTCCCACCACGTGTTCCGGTGTCTCCGGCACGTTTGGTCCGGGCGGCTCTTCCGCGGCCCAGCTGAATGGGGCCAGCAGCACTGTTGCTGCAGCCAGGAAAACAAGAAAGGCTGGGTAGATTGGTTTCATCTGATGCATCCGGGCAGCGTTCCCTGGGTTATTACTGGCCATGGTCAAGGGCCACTGGATGAACAAAGTCGGGATCGAGACCGGCTTTTCGCACCGCCATGCCGGCCAGGCAGGCATTGAGCAATGCATTGGCGTTGGCCACCGACAAGCGGGAATAATCCAGCATCGGCGCCAGGTCGGTTATTTCGAACCCCACGATCTCTTTCGAGGCGCACACGTGGCGGATGGCCCGGGCCACTTCCGCCAAACGCAGACCACGTGGCTGGAGCCGGCCGGCCGCAACCATTTCGGAAGGATCAATAACGCTGACATCGATGGAAACGAAAAACGCGCCAGGTCCCCTGTCGACTTCCCGCAATACCCGCTTGGCCACTCTGTCGAACCCGCGCCGCTCTATTTCCGCCATCGTGTGATAACGGACTTCCTTGCTGCGCAACCAACGCAGAGTTTCCAGGTCCACGGCAGGACCGCGCAATCCCACCTTGACGGTCTCGCTGCCTTTCACGACATTCTCGTCCAGCAAGCGGAATACCGCCTGGGTATCCGAGATCGTGTGGTCGCCGGAACGCTCCACGTCCGGGTGAGCGCCGAAGTGCAACAATCCAAAAGTGCCGCTTCCACGGACCCGGGCAACGCCTTCGACCGCTGGATAAAGCACCGACGTGTCCCCGCCCACGAGCATGGGAACCGCACCCGCCCGGGAAGTCTCTGCAACCCTTGCAGCGACGTGTTCGAGGGATCGTTCGATATTCATGTTATCAACGTAAAAATTGCCGTAATCGACCACGCTAAGCACGTCGAAAGGTTTCAGCAGGGATTGCACATCAGGCGCCGTGAGGGTATTGAGGGCGCGCATTTCGTTGGGCGCAAACCCTGCATCGCGACGTCCGCTGCTCATGTTGCTTGGCACGCCGATGATCGCCACATCCACCTTGCCCGCCGAGAGGTCTTCCGGCCAGATGGCGACAGAAGCCCCGCCAAAAGTGGGTACGCCGGATTTAGGAAACAGGTAGCGGTGCACGCTGAAAGGCCCAGGTTCACGCTTAAGTTCGCGCAACGGCTCCAGGGTCGGTTGCATGCGCCTGTTGAAATAGTCCGAGGTAAGGTTGAGCGGCGCGGCGCCCATGTCCCGTGCCGGGTCGTAGCCCATTTGGCGGGCCAGCGCCATGACGTCATCGATCATGTTTCGCAGGCTGTCTGCTTCACGCGTGGCCAGTTCATGCTCGAGTTGCCGCTCAGGCATGTAGTCGAACACGGCGCCCGAAGTAATGAACTCGAGTTGCTGATCGCTCAATACGCTCACTTGCGGCTCAAGTTCAGGCGGTATCTGCCATTGGGCCAGCGCCGTATTGAACGGGCTCGACAGGAGGGCCAGGATCAGGATTGCCAGGACACGGTAATTCAACGATTTTTGGGAATTCATGTCCGCCTGTTGCAGGTGGCGAAAACAAATCGGACTCTCGTATTGTTTTTCAAGTGAACTCCGCAGCTTCCAAGTTCAACGAAGTATAGGGCAAATTCCCGATTCAGGCTTTGAAGAATTGCGCCTATAATTCCGCATAGATTGATTTCGTGATCGAGGCCGGAGCAACCGCCGTCAAAAAATCCAGCGCCATCTTCCTGAGCTACTCATCCGGTGATGCGGATGCCGCACGCCGCATCTGCGAGGCTCTGCGCGAGGCAGGACTCGAGGTGTGGTTCGATCAAAGCGAATTGCGCAGCGGAGACGCGTGGGACGCATCCATTCGCCGGCAGATAAAGGAGTGTGGCCTGTTCGTGCCGGTCATTTCCAACAGCACGCAGGAAAGAGAAGAGGGTTATTTCCGGCTGGAATGGAAATTGGCCACCGATCGTTCGTTCCTGATGGCGGACGACAAGGCTTTCCTGTTTCCGGTGGTCATTGACAATATACCCGAACACCTTGCGCGGGTACCGGACCGGTTCCGCGAACGACAGTGGACAAAATTACTGGATGACTCGGACCTCGTTGCGTTTGCCGAACGACTCAAATTGATGCTTTCACGTGGACCGGCGCCGGCAATGAGCACAGCCGGCAAGATACCCGAAAACCATTCAGCCGGGGAAACAGGCTTTTGGGTGGGCGTGCCGGCATTCAAACACCAACAATCCAACCCGGACATGGTGGCGCTGGCTGAAGGCATGGTCGAGGACATTGTGACCGGGCTTTCGCGATTCCCCTATCTCCTGGTCGCCGGGGGGCCGCACGCCGGCAGGGCAGAACTCAATACGCGATACGTTATGGAGGGTAGCCTCAGGCAGGCCGGGGCAAGACTCCGGGTTGCAGTGCAATTGGTGGACTCGGACACAGGCAAACATTTGTGGGCGGAAACCTATGACCGGACGTTCAGCCCCGAATCGGTTTTTGATCTACAGGATGAACTCGTGCCCCGAATCGTCTCAACCGTGGCCGACATGAACGGCGTGTTGCCCCGCAGCATGGGCGAGACAGTGCAACACCTGTCCCCCGGGCAGTTGACGCCTTACGAAGCGGTTTTAAGGAGTTTTGTTTATTTCTGGCGGCTCACGGCAGAGGAGTTCGAGGCCGGCCGAAAAGGCCTGGAACGGGCGGTTCGAAAAGATCCTGGCTACTCCGATGCCTGGGCCATGCTGGCCCTGCTGCTGGCACAGGCGCACGGGCAACGGTTTGATCCGGACGCTGATTTTCTGAACCCGGCAGAGGCTGCCGCCAGGCGCGCCGTTGCAAATTCGCCTGCCAATCACATGGGGCATTTCGGCATGGCTCAGGTGCATTTTTTCCGGCGTGAGTACGAGAGCCTGCGCAACGCCGCCTTCAAAGCGGTAGAGCTGAACCCAATGGACGGCAACACCATCGCCTTCCTGGGCGAACTGCTGTCCTATTCCGGAGAATGGGATAAAGGCCGGGAGTATGCGAAGCGCGCCAAACAGCTCAACCCCAACCATCCGGGCTGGTACTGGATCACCGATTTTTACCATGCCTACCGACAAAGTGATTACCGCGGCGCTCTCAGCTGTGCACTGAAAATAAACATCCCGGGGCACTGGGGAACCCAATTGATGCTGAGTGCAGCTCACGCCCAGTTGGGCGAGCTGGAATCAGCGGCCAGGGCCTTGCAGGATTTGGAGGATTTGAAACCGGATTACGCCCTGTCCGTGCGGAACGACCTTGAACAATGGTTTGACCCCGATTACGTTCAGCATCTTATCGAAGGACTGCGCAAGGCCGGAATGAATAAGTAATCCCGAAATCCAGTATCCAATCCCGGTCTGAAAGTACTAGAATAATACCAGGGGAAAGGTCTTATTCTTGCTGGGAGACTGAGATGAAATCATTTCTGTTAATGACGGGAAGCGGCCCGTTGAATATTCTTACTTCGCACGGTTCCATCGAGAACCGCATTTTGCTGGACAAGCTGCTGGCCAAGGGTATCGATAAGTTCATTTCCTTCGAAGTGCCTTACGATCTGGCCGCGAAACGCTACGGCGGGCATTTCGACGTGGTCGCCAACGACCTGCACGAGACCGACGATTTGAGGGTGTTGGACTACAACGGCGACCGGGCCTTCAGGATGTTCAGCTTCGATGAGCTGGGCGAACCACACGTGCACGACCCCGAAGCCTCAGGACAGGCTGTCGCCTGAATTCCTGGACGGGCGCACATAACATACTGATAGATAAAATTTAAATTGTGAGATATGCCATGAAACAGAACGTCCACAACATCGAACGCGTTGTACGCGTCGTTATCGGTCTCGCCATTGTCAGCCTGGTGTTCATCGGACCGCAGTCGGCCTGGGGCTGGCTGGGATTGATTCCGGTCGCCACGGGGCTCACCGGCTGGTGTCCGCCCTACGCGATGCTGGGAATCAATACCTGCAAGAAAGCACAGTAGTCAACCGGGTCGGTTGCGCAACCCTAGCGGTTGGCGCGTTCAGGCAATCTCCCAGTCCACCGATCCCCGGTAGGCTTCATGGATCTTTGTTTCCCATAAATCCTCCAGGTTCTTGCAGGTATCGGCATTTGAGCTACGAAGGATAAATCTTACCCGGCCACGCTCCGGGTTCTTCCTCACGCTGATGATGCGGCAATCCTGCTGCTCCAGCACTTCCCGGTAGGCGGCGGCTGCTCCGACCACGCACTCGGGATTCAGCGCCCTGACTTCGATGCGGAAA
>JARFQZ010000015.1 GCA_029287515.1 Lysobacterales bacterium | reverse complement strand
GAGGCAACCGGAATGCCATCGTACAACACCAGGACATCACGGTCCCGGAAGCCCCTGATCCAGGCACGGGAGTCGGCTGAACTGCCACCCACCTGGACATTGACGCCAGGGACCCAGGTCAGTGCATCACCGGCCGTCGGTGCATTCCAGGCCACGATATCCTCGAGGCCCACGACACGCGTGATGATGGATGGAGGTGCTTTGATCTTCTTGGCGGTGACTACGATTTCCGGCAAAGGAAAAACTTCGGTGCTTTCGGCGTCGGAGGGTTCATCAGCTGACGACACCGCAGGGTGCGCTGCCAGCGAGTGCGCCAGGGCGAGCGCCAGGATCGTCTTCATTTTCCGGCAAAAAGCCAGCCTGTCCATGTTCTGGAATTTCCTCGTTTGTTCTTTTTATCGCTCTAATGCACCGTGCATGTTGCTGGAGTATAAAAGATTGGCAGCTTTGCGACTCCATCAACTTTAACCTTTGTTAAAGTTCCCTGGTTTATGATTGGGAATTCCACTCCTGTATTCACCAGCCAATTAACTGGAGAGCGCACTCAATGAACAAAACCGCAGTTGCAAACTGGAATGAACTGGAAGACCGGCAACCGGCATACGCCCTGGTTGCTGACGTTGACCTTGTGGTCGTGCGTTACGATGATTCCGTAAGTGTACTGTATGGCCGGTGTGCGCACCGCGGTGCGCTGATGTCTGACGGTTCGGTCCAGGGCCACAACCTGATTTGCGGTGTTCATGGATGGGACTACCGACTGGATTCCGGGGTCAGTGAATACAATAATTCTGAGACCCTGCCAAAGTTCAGCGCCTGGGTCGAAGATGACCGGGTCTGGGTCGATGAGGACGAGATTGCTGCGTGGGCGCTGGATCATCCGCAACCCTATATTCGCGACAGCTACCAGGGGCTGTACCAGGACCCGATCGGCACTGCAGATGAACCCCACGTCAAATTGATACGCAAGCTGGCAAATGAAGGGCTGAGCAAAGTCGGTCACCATGGTCCCTCGGCCGCCATGGGCGTGCCTCGTGACAGGCTGCCCAAGTGGGACGACATTCAGTTCGTCGTAGCACAATTACACAAACAACCCCTGCTGGACGACGAGCCCGTTGGCACGGATCTCGTCATTGGGCCAAACGCCAAGAAACCCCTCGCGCTGGATATCCCGCTATTTGTCTCCGACATGAGTTTCGGCGCCTTGTCGGAAGAGGCCAAAGTGGCGCTTTCGAAGGGCGCGGAACTGGCCGGCACCGGGATCTGTTCGGGCGAAGGCGGCATGCTGCCGGAAGAGCAGGCGGCCAATTCGCGTTATTTCTATGAACTGGCCTCCGCGCGGTTTGGGTTTTCGTGGGACAAAGTCAAGAAGACCCAGGCATTCCACTTTAAGGGCGGGCAGGGTGCTAAAACCGGTACCGGCGGTCATTTGCCCGGCCATAAAGTGGTTGGAAAAATCGCTGAAGTCCGGGAATTGCAGGAAGGTCAATCGGCGATTTCGCCTGCCACCTTTCCGGACTGGAAGGGTTTGAGCCCGTTCGAGGACTTTACTGCTGAGGTGCGTGAACGGACCGGGGGTATCCCGGTCGGGTTCAAGCTCTCGGCCCAGCATATTGAAAAAGACATTGACGCGGCCCTGGAAATCGGGGTCGATTACATCATCCTGGACGGCCGTGGCGGCGGCACAGGTGCGGCGCCGCTGATTTTTCGGGACAATATTTCGGTGCCGACGATTCCGGCACTGGCCCGGGCGAGACGTCACCTGGACCGCTGCAACGCGGAAGGGGTAACACTGATTGCCACGGGCGGGCTGCGCGTCCCGGCGGATTTCGCAAAAGCCATGGCGCTTGGCGCTGATGGCATCGCGGTTTCCAACGCCGCATTGCAGGCACTCGGGTGCCTGGGCATGCGAGCCTGTCACACCAACAACTGTCCCGTGGGTATCGCCACCCAGAAGCCTCATCTGCGTGAACGACTTCCGGTCGATATCGCGGCCGAACGGCTCGCGAACTATTTTTCCGCGTCGGTGGAACTGATGGCGGTGATGGCAAGGGCGGCCGGTCACCGGCACCTGGGTGAATTCAATGTCGATGATCTCACCACCTTCAAAAAAGACATGGCCGAACTCACCGGGGTGGCTTATGGAGGTGTTTCATAGGGTTTTAAACATCTGTTCTATCATATATATGCTATAGCGTATATAATGTCTCACGATGGAACCCAATCAACTCTTCACCATTCTTTCCGACGCCACGCGCCTGCGAGCGCTGATGCTCATCCAGGCCGAGGGCGAGGTTTGCGTGTGCGAATTCACCCATGCGCTGGATGAATCCCAGCCGAAAATATCTCGGCACCTGGCTGTTATGCGGGAGGCGGGCGTGGTTGATGCCCGGCGTGAGGGCACCTGGATGCATTACCGCATTCACCCGGAACTGCCGGACTGGGCAAAACAGACGATTGAGTCAACCCATCACCGAATCGCGGGGCTGAGCCCGTTTTCAGCTGACTTCGAAAAACTGACGGAAATGAACAACCGACCGGAGAAAAACTGTGCCTGATCGTCTGAATATTCTATACCTGTGTACCGGTAATTCCTGCCGCTCCCAGATGGCCGAGGGCTGGACCCGTTATTTCGGAAGTGACCGGGTCAATGTCGAATCCGCTGGTATCGAGGCGCACGGAAAGAATCCCCGGGCCATCGCGATCATGGCGGACGCCGGGATCGACATCTCGGGACAGGAATCAACCGTTGTCAGCGACGCCATGATGCAGCGCGCTGATATCGTGGTCACGGTCTGCGGCCATGCCGATGAGCAGTGCCCGGTGGTGCCGCCTGGCGCTGAGAAAATCCACTGGCCTCTGAGTGACCCTGCCAAGGCAACTGGCACTGAGGAAGAGATCATGCAGTCGTTCCGGGAAACCCGCGATGAGGTCAGGCGGCGGGTCAGGGACCTGCTGGCTGGTCGCGAATTAGGGCCCCTGGGATGAGCGCTCAATGTGAAACCACCGGCCGGCGCGCAGCCGGTGCGCAAATGCCGTTCTTTGAACGCTACCTGAGCATCTGGGTTGCTCTGTGTATCGTTGCCGGGATCGTGCTGGGCCGGTTTATACCGGGATTTTTTGAAGCACTGGGCGCGATGGAGGTCGCCCGTGTCAACCTGCCGGTGGCGGTGCTGATCTGGCTGATGATCCTGCCGATGCTGCTGAAGATCGATTTCCATTCACTTGGCGAAGTCCGTAAGCACTGGAAAGGCGTCGGTGTGACCCTGTTCATCAATTGGGGCGTCAAGCCGATCTCGATGGCCCTGCTGGCCTGGCTATTCATCCGCAACCTGTTTGCCGGATGGCTACCCGCCGACCAGCTGGACAGCTACATCGCCGGGCTGATTATTCTGGCGGCGGCGCCGTGCACGGCCATGGTTTTTGTCTGGAGCAATCTCAGTGGCGGGCACCCCGGTTTCACGTTGTCACAGGTGGCGCTTAACGACCTGATCATGGTGTTCGCATTCGCTCCCATCGTCGCCCTTCTGCTGGGTATTTCATCGATCCACGTGCCGTGGGATACGTTGTTCCTGTCCGTGGTGCTGTACATCGTGTTACCGGTCATCGCGGCCAGCTTGTGGCGCAAGTGGCTGATGCGGGACGGGAAGGGTGAGGCCCGGCTGAAGCGTGTGCTGGACCGCATGCACCCGGTCTCGCTATCGGCCCTGCTGGTGACGCTTGTGCTGCTGTTTGGTTTCCAGGGCAGCCAGATTCTGGCGAAGCCGGTCATCATCCTGCTGCTGGCCATCCCCATCCTGATCCAGGTCTATTTCAATTCCGGCCTGGCCTACTGGCTGAACAAAAAATTCCGCGTTGAACATTGCGTTGCGGCGCCTTCAGCGCTGATCGGCGCCAGTAACTTTTTCGAGCTTGCCGTGGCGGCCGCCATCAGCCTGTTCGGCCTGCAATCCGGGGCCGCGCTGGCGACCGTGGTCGGCGTGCTGGTGGAGGTGCCGGTGATGCTGTCGGTGGTCTGGATCGTCAACCGAACACGGCCCTGGTATGAAGAACATCTTTAGCTGCTCAAGCTGCTGGATTACGCGTGCAGGTTAGGCATATCATGACTTGAGTTATCTACTCCCAAACCAGAGGACCCAGATATGTCAAATGAAGGCTACCACGAGCCAATCGATGAACTCTCCGATGAAACCCGGGACATGCACAGGGCGATCATTTCCCTGATGGAAGAACTCGAGGCGGTCGACTGGTACAACCAGCGAGTCGATGCCTGCCAGGACGAAGAATTGAAGGCAATTCTCGCTCACAACAGGGACGAGGAAAAAGAACATGCCGCCATGGTGCTCGAATGGATCAGGAGACAGGACCCGGCTTTCGACAAAGAACTTAAGGATTACCTGTTCACCGACAAACCCATCGCGCATCAATGAAATCCACGCCCGGGTTGCAGCGTGCTTGCGTTTATCCGGATTGATTTGAGGCATTCCGGAATCCGTGCCATAGTTGGTTCATAGACCAACTCCTAAAGCAGAATAACAAAACGCAAGCGAACGGTATTTATGGCGGTTTCAGTTCTATTATTGAATGACTCCCCGGTCAAACTCTGGGAACTGAGTTCGAAGGAACGGTTGCACCGGCAAACACGGGAGATGGGGGGGCTGGAATGGTTCGAGGACCTGTCGGACTTTCCAGCGGATGAGCCGGTTCTGTTACTCGACGGAAACTACCTTTTCGAAATCCGCACATTCAGAAAGTTGATGGAACGGCCCGGGTCGATCCTGCACTGCGCCGCCAATGGCCAGCCCGCCGCCGCGTTCGTCAGCGCTAAAGTTGCCGAACAAGCGGCTGCTTACATGGCGGATCCGGATTCCGCCGTGTTTCCGGATGGGGTTGACCGCCTGGAAATCACGGACCTTCCGGCGTTCGACCAGAAGCTGCGGTTCGCCCGGCCCCCGTTACTCAAACACATCACGGCTGAGCGCCAGGAAGAACTGGAAAATGTTCTGTATGGGAATTCGTACCGGGGCATCACCGACCTGGTAACAAAGTTCGTCTGGCCTAAACCGGCGCGGCGCGTGGTCCGGTATTGCGCCCGGATCGGGGCCTCGCCGAACATGATTACGACTTTGGGGTTGATACTGGTAGTTGCCGCCTGCTTCCTGTTTGAACGCCAGTACTATTTCGCAGGGCTGCTGGCTGGATGGATCATGACCTTCCTCGATACGGTCGATGGCAAGCTGGCCAGGGTGACGATCCAGTCCAGCAAATTCGGCGACCTTTACGATCACGGCATCGACCTGTTTCATCCCCCGTTCTGGTACGTTTTCTGGGGCATTTCCCTGGTGGGCATGCAACCGGTTATGGGTTTCGATGCTTACCAGTTGTGCTGGATCGTTGTAATCGCCTACGTTGCCGGGCGGGCTATTGAAGGCGTTTTCCCGTTCCTCGGCGGACCCAATGTCTGGACCTGGACGCCGTTCGACGCCTGGTTCAGGCTGATTGTTTCGCGCCGGAATCCCTGTCTGATCATTCTCACGGTCGGCGCCCTGATTGGGCGGCCTGACTGGGGGTTCATCGGTGTGGTCGGCTGGATGGTGATCTGCACAGTCATCCTGTTTTTACGCTTGCTGCAAGGTGTGTTTTCGCGGATGAAACGGGGGCCGATCACTTCCTGGTTGAGTGAGGATGACGTTGCCACCGGGCCGAATGCGCTGTCTTTCAGGGTGTTTGGCGGGACAAAAGGCGCCTACCAGGGTTGATGCCCCGGCCTCGAATCCATAACCAATTTTCCTGATGTCCAGGCGAATCGCAATCAACTTCGGCAAAGTGCTGCGGGGCCGCGGAATTGCCGCCGTGCTGTCTGTCGCCTCGATTGCCCTCGCGGCTCACGCCCTGCCTGTCGAGCAGTTCGGCCTGATCATCCTGCTGCACACCTACATCAAGGTCGTAAAAGGCTTTCTCAATTTCAGAACTTTTGAAGCGATCGTCCGGTTCGGTGTGCCGATGCAGGAAAGCGGAGATGAGCCGGCCCTGAAAAGCCTGTTACGCACCTCGATGATGATCGATTTCAGTTCCAGCCTGCTGGCGGCGCTGATCGGAATTTCAGCGGTTCCGCTGGCGGCCCAGTTCCTGCACTGGGATGAGCAACTCACCAGTTGGGCATGGTTTTACGGATTCATTTTGCTCAGCACCTGCGTCAACACCAGCAGCGGTATTCTGCGGCTTTATGACCGCTTTGACGCCCTTGGCATCCAGTTCACGGTTCAACCGCTGGTTCGCCTGGTCCTGGTCTGCCTGGCCTGGCTATTGGAGGGCGACATGTTCTTCTTCCTGCTGGCCTGGGGCTTCGCCTATTGCGCCGGTAACATCTATATGTTCATGCGCGGTTTGTTCGAACTCAGGCAGCACCTGGCGACGCCGCTATACGAGGGATTCCGATGGCGTGAAATTTTCGAGCGTGGACGGGAGTTCTGGAGCTTCATCGGGGTGATCTACTGGCAGACCAACCTTGACCTGATACCCAAGCAGGTGTCGACTTTGCTGGCCGGAAACCTGCTGGGTCCTGCTGCGGCCGGTCAGTTCCGCCTGGCGCGGGAGATCTCGACCGTCCTCACCCGGCCGGCGGCCCTGCTGCGGGATGTGCTGTTTCCCGATCTTACCCGGGCCTGGCATTCAAAGGATCCCAGGTTCAGGAAATTACAGTTCCGGACCTCGGCGATCGCCGGCAGTGCGGGACTGCTTATCGTGATCTTTGCCTGGTTTGCCGGCGAATCCCTGCTGGCTCTCGTGGGCGAGGATTACGTTCCTGCGAAGCCGCTGATGGTCTTGTTGCTGTTCGCCGCCTCGTTCGAAATGGCCAGTGCCCCCTTCAGGGCGGCTGCTTATGCGATGGGCAAGGCGGCCATGCTGCTGCGGATTCACGCCGTGGGCGTGGGTTTTTACATCGTGATTTTCTACCTGGTTACCGGGCATATTGGCTTGATTGGACCGGGGCTGGCCTCCGTTGCGACATCAATACTTACTTTCACGTTGACGGCTTCGCTGATTACGCGGATGCAGAAATAGCCCTGTCCAAACGTCAGCCGGGTTCAAACTGTGCAGCGCAACGGCCCGACAATGTTGTATTTTTTGGTTTTTGCTACGTATGATGCGTCCATGAGCCGTCTAACCAGACTAGTTGCTGAACTTCGCCGCCGCAATGTGATTCGGGCTGGCGTTGCATACACGGTTCTGGCCTGGCTGCTGGTGCAGGTCGCCGATATCCTGCTGGAAACCTTTGGTGCGCCTCCGTGGGTCATGCGCTCGCTGGTAATGGCCCTGGCGCTGGGATTACCGGTGACACTGGTTTTGGCCTGGGTGTTTGAACTGACTACCCGGGGAATCCAACGCACCGAGGACGTTATCCCGGAAGAATCCATTACTTACGTCACCGGCAGAAAGCTCAACTATGTCATCATCGGCATACTTTCGGTGGCGGTTACCATGTTCGCCCTCGACCGGTTCGTGTTTCTGAAGCCGGGTGGTGTGGATCCAGGTACTGATTCAGTCGTTTCAGTGGGGGTATTGCCATTCAGCATCGAATCAAGACAGATCGCTCCATTTTTCGGTCAGTTGTCCAGTGACGTTGCGCGACTGTTGCAGCGCAGCAGCATGATCCGGACTGCATCGGAGGACGCGATCAAGGCGCTGCCGGTTGATGCTTCTTTCATTGATGCGGCAACCCAGCTAGGTGTTCGATACCTGATTTACGGTGTGATTGGAAAAGCAGCCGGCGCCATTCAATTGAAAGTGTCCCTGTTCGATCGAGAGGCAGGTGAAGTGGTCTGGGAACGTGACTACGAAGACGCCCACTTGCAGCAGACAACCAACGCGGTCGCCAGCGAAGTTCTGCTGGAAATCCATGGCGGGCCGGTGGCGCCGGCTACCGCAGGCGGTGATCCGGAGGCTTACGCGATTTACCTGCGCGCAAAGCAACAGGCCGCTCTGGATCCAAGCAGCGATGAAGTCGAGGCGCTGTACCGCGAAGCGATCGACACCGATCCCAGGTTCGCACCTGCTTTGGCCAGTCTTTGCGAATTTCTTTCACGCCGTTTCGGCTCCAAGCGAACCACGGCGGATTTTGAAGAAGCCGAACGCGTCTGTCATCGCGCCTGGACCATTGATTCCCAGTCGCCTGTCGTCCAATACGCACTGGGTTCCCTATACGAGGATTCCGGGCAGGTGGAAAAAGCCCGTGACGCGTTCATGGCTTCACTCCAAATTAATCCCGGCGCACTGCAAGCGCAGGTCGCGGTTGCTGAATCCTGGCACGAAGACGATCCGGAACTGGCGGAACAACTACTCAAGCGAATCATCGAGCAACACCCCGGAAGCCCCGCGGCCTACATGAGTCTGCAATACCTCTATTTCAAGCAAGGCCGATACGCAGAAGCGGTCGAAGAAATGCTTTGGGTGGCCCGGCTGTTACCGCAGGACGAAGGGATTAAATTCAGGCTGAGCAGCACCATGATTCTTGCCGGCCAATTTGTCGAGGCCAAGGCCATGCTGATTCCGCTGGTCGACAGCGATGAAGTAGAAATGGGAAGCATCAACAGCAACCTGGCAACCATCATGTTTTTCGAAGGAGATTATGCCGGGGCTGCCGAACTTTATCAGGACGCCATCGTGCTGGAACCCGAGGACCCTATTTACTACCGCAATCTCGGTGACGCCATCTGGCACCTGGAAGGACCTGATGAGGCCGAACCGATTTTTCTCGAGTCCATCCGCCTGGCCAAACGTCAATTGGCCATTAACCCGGATGATTCATATGCCCTGTCCACTCTGATGGTCGCCAGCGCCAGTGTTGGGGACCTCGAAGCCTATGAAAAAACCCGGCAGAAAATACTCGATCAGTGGGCAGGGGACCCGCAATCCCAGTATGACTTTGCCGTTTCTGCATCCCGTCTGGGTGACATGAACGCCACCCGCGAGTCTGCGCAGAGGGCCTATGAGCTGGGTTACCCGGTGGCGCTTCTGGAGGCAGATCCGGATATTTCCGCTGCCGGTGCGAGTTTCTGAAACTCATCGATTGAACAGGCAGTTAAGCTCTTGAACAGCGACAACTTCGACCCCCGGAGCCTGGTCCGGTCATTCTGGGAACAGGGATACCTGGTTATCCATGACTTTTTTCCGGAGCACGTCATGGCAGAAGCAGACAGGGAAATCAGGTCCTACTTTGGAGACGACCCCGCTTACCGGCACGAGGAGGCGTTCCTGGCCCGGTCGAAGACCGAGGTCATACCCTGGTTTCCACAGAATCCGGAAATGCCTGATTATTTGCCGGAGGTTGCCGGAGTTTTCGACTCGCTCGAGCAGGACAGCAGATTAGTGGACTTGACCGGGGCTATCCTCGGTGACGCCTGGTCACCTTTGTACAGCATGGTGATGTTTTCCAGGAAGGGGACGGTGGGCCAGGCCTGGCATCAGGACTGTCCGCCGGAGGACTCATCCCGGTTCAATCTTAACCGCCTGGTCTACACGCGGTCGCTGTCGCCTGACGATGGCGGAGAGGTCGTCGTCATACCCTGCTCTCACCGCAAAGGAATGTTACCCACTGGTGAAACACACGAAGATCTGGAAAACCAGGTGGTCATCAGTCCGCGCGTTGGCACGCTGGTCATGTTGCACGGACATACCTGGCACCGGGTGACGCCCATCAAGAGCGATTTCCGGTTTTCAACCAACTTTCGGGCCTGTCCGCAGGGTACACCGGAAAACATTACCGACATCTGTGTTTATCGGAACATGCTTTACCGTTTTTCGACGGCTGAAGTCATCGAAGAGCGTTGATCGCGGTCCGGTCCTGATCAATCCATCTCCTTTGCAACCTCGGCAATCAGGCGCCGCAGCCATTGGTGGGCAGGGTTGTGCTGCAGTAACGGGCTCCAGGCCATCTGCAGCTCGATGTCGGGAATGGGGAATGGCGGAGGCAGAATGAGTACTTCGGGGTGATCCGCCATCAGGTTCGCTGCCCTTGTTGGCAACGTAATGATCAGGTCACGCAGCTCGGCCAGGTGCATGGCAACCTGGTAATGGCGGGTGAAAACCCGGATGCGGCGTTTCTTGCCCAGTTTTGCCAGGGCGTCATCCACCCAGCCCATATGCTGGCCGGTTGAAGGATCAACCCCTACCCCTACCCCCATGCCGGTCTTGCTGACCCAGACGTGGCTGCATTCCAGGTAATTGTTCAGGGTAAAATTCTTACGGATCCGGTTGTGCTGGCTAACCAGGCAGGAGAAGCTGTCCCGCCAGATGGTTCGCTGGTGAAAGGATTGGGGCAGGTCATCGAAACGGTTGATCACCAGGTCGACATTACCGCCTTCCATGTCCTGGTAGCTGACGTCACTGGGTGTCAGCAGGTCCAGCGTAATGTTTGGCGCCTCGGACCGCAGCCTTCGCAACAGGTGCGGCAGCAGGGTGGACTCTCCGTAATCGCTGATCGAAATGCGGAACATCCGGTCCGCATGCGCCGCATCGAAGCGGCGGTCGGGTTCGATGGCTGTTTCGATCGAAGCGACAATGTCCCGCACCAGGGGTTGTAACTCCTGGGCCCGTTCCGTTGGGCTCATGCCAGTGCTCGTGCGAACCAGCAGTGGATCTGAAAACAACTCCCTCAGCCGCTTGAGGCCGTTACTCATGGCCGGCTGGCTGATACCCAGGCTTTCAGCGGCCCGCGTGACATTTCGCTTGCGCAAAAGCACGTCAAGGTAAACCAACAGATTCAGGTCAATGCCCTTGATGCTCATTTCTACTATTCTCAATAGAT
>JARFQZ010000014.1 GCA_029287515.1 Lysobacterales bacterium | reverse complement strand
CGCCCAGGCCATGATCAACCGACTGGGTTTCAACAACAAGGGTGTCGACCACCTGGTTCGCCAGGTCAAAAGCCATTCGTTCAAGGGGGTGCTCGGCATCAATATCGGCAAGAACTTCGACACGCCGAATGAAAACGCGGTCGATGACTACCTGCACTGTTTCGAAAAAGTCTATCCCTACGCCGACTACATCACGATCAACATTTCCTCGCCCAATACCAAAAACCTGCGCGACCTCCAGGGCGAGGCGGAACTTGACCTTTTATTGGGCAGTATCAACCGGAAGCGCTCAGAACTCTCTGAAGCATTCGACCACAGGGTCCCCGTTGCGCTGAAAGTCGCACCCGACCTCGAAAATGATGCTTTGCCGGCCATCGCACAGACAGTCAGCCACCACGAGATGGACGCAGTCATCGCAACAAACACGACCATCAGCCGTGAGGAAGTGAAGGGAATGGAGCACGCCGATGAAACGGGCGGTTTGTCAGGTGCGCCGTTGAAGGCTAAAGCAGACGAGACCCTGGGGGCCCTGCGCAAACTCCTGCCTGCCGAAATCGCAATGATCGGCGTGGGCGGTATCACGAAAGGGCAGGACGCCGTCGACAAGCTGGACCTGGGCGCTGACCTGGTGCAGTTCTACACAGGAATGGTCTACCGTGGCCCGGAGCTGCTCAACGAATGCCTGCAGGCCATTGCCAACCGCAATAACGGATGAAAATTACCGAACGCCCTTCCCTGAAGGCGCTGAACAGCTTTGGGGTCGAAGCTGCTGCCCGTTTGCTGATACAGCTGGACAGCGAGGAAGACGTGCTGTCCATGCCCCCGTTCGATCCGGCAAAGGACCTGTTGCTGGGCGGAGGCAGCAACGTCCTGATCACAAGTGACGTCCCCGGCACCGTATGGCTGAACCGGATCACCGGACGAAACATCGTCGATTCGAATCCCGATTACGTTTGGGTCGATGCGGGTTCGGGGGAAAACTGGCATGACCTGGTCCGCTGGACCCTGGAAAAAGGACTGTCCGGCATTGAAAATCTCTCCCTGATTCCAGGTCTGGCCGGGGCTGCCCCCATTCAGAATATCGGTGCTTACGGTGTCGAGCTATCCTCGGTTCTGGAAAGCGTTACGGCCTGGGACAGGCTCAAGGCCGGCTGGACCGAGCTTTCAACGGGCGATTGCCAACTGGCTTACCGCGACAGCCGTTTCAAATCCGTTGAACCGGGCCGCTACCTGGTCACCTCGATCCGCATGCGGCTTAACCGGGCGTACCATCCCCGTCTGGCTTACGCCGGGCTGGTTGACGAACTCCGGGCAATGGGCATTACCAGGCCCAGCGCTTCAGACGTCAGTAACGCCGTGATCCGTTTGCGCAGCCGAAAGCTGCCGGACCCTTCAAAACTGGGTAACGCGGGCAGTTTTTTCAAAAACCCGGTGCTGCCCGCAGATCGTGCAGCGCGGCTTGCCCGACGCTACCCGGGCTTGACCAACTGGCAAATGGATCAGGAAACGGTCAAATTATCCGCTGCCTGGCTGATCGAATTTTGTGGCTTCAAAGGCAGCCGTCACGGGGATGCCGGCGTTTCAGAAAACCACGCACTGGTCCTGGTCAACCATGGTTGCGCCACGGGCAGTGAAATCCTGGCACTCGCCAACTCTATCCAAACCGCCGTCTTCGAGGAATTTGGCATCTCTCTCGAAACTGAACCGGAACTGGTCAGTTTTTAGATCGGTCAGAATGCGTTGATACCGGTCAGCTCCCGGCCCACAACCAGTTGATGCACCGTCTCTGTCCCCTCGTAAGTGATGACACTTTCCAGGTTCAGCATGTGCCGGATCGCGTGATATTCGGTCGTGATCCCACTTCCGCCCAGGATGTCGCGGCAATCCCTGGCGATATCCAGCGCCATGCGGACATTATTCCACTTGGCGATACTGACCTGCGTCGGCTGCATCGTGCCGGCGTCTTTCATGCGGCCCAGTTGCAGCGAGAGCAACTGCGCAGTGGTCATTTTGCGCGCCATTTCCGCCAGGCGAATCTGGATGGCCTGGTTGGCTGCAAGCGGGCGGCCAAACAGTACGCGGTCAGACGTGTAATCGATAACTTCCGAAAGACAGGCGATCGCTGATCCGATGGGCCCCCAGGTGATGCCATAGCGGGCCTGCGTCAGGCAACCCAGCGGCCCCTTGAGGCCCACGACGTTCGGCAGCCGGTTTGCTTCCGGTACACGCACATTGTCGAAATACAGTTCCGAGGTGACCGAAGCACGCAATGACATCTTGGACTTGATTTCCCTCGCCTCGAAACCGGGCATGCCTTTTTCGAGCACAAAACCCATGATGCCCTCTTCCGTCTGTGCCCAGACGACGGCTATATCGGCGAGGTTGCCATTCGTAATCCACATCTTCGAGCCGTTAACCAGCCAGTCATCACCGTCCCGGCGGGCGTGGGTTTTCATGTTGGCAGGATCCGAACCACCGTGTGACTCGGTCAGGCCAAAACAGCCGATGATCTCGCCTGCCGCCATGCCCGGAAGCCAGCGCTGTTTTTGCTCCTCAGAGCCGTAGGCATGGATCGGGTACATGCAAAGGCTGGACTGGACGGACACAAAACTTCTCAGCCCGGAGTCGCAGCGCTCCATTTCCTGGCAGATCAGGCCGTAGGAAACCGAGTTCAGCCCGGCGCAACCGTAACCCTCGAGGCTGGAGCCCAGCAATCCCATTTCGGCAATCTCCGGCACAAGT
>JARFQZ010000009.1 GCA_029287515.1 Lysobacterales bacterium | reverse complement strand
CTGCCGACGCGGCAGAATTGTGGCGGATGCCACTTCCGGGGCGGTGGCGGCGACGCCGTCAAGCACGGTGACCTGGACGAAAGTCTTTTCTACCCGGATGAAAACCTCGACGTGCACATGGGCCGTTACGACTTCCAGTGCGTGGACTGCCACAGGACCACGGATCACGTGATCGGGGGACGCTCCATCTCGGTTTCGGTAGACAACGAAAACCAGATCGCCTGTATCGATTGCCACAGCCCGAAATTGCACTCGGACTCACGCATCAACGCGCACACCGACACGGTGGCCTGCCAGACCTGCCACATTCCACAGGTGGCCATCAAGCAGGCGACCAAGACCCACTGGGACTGGTCCCAGGCCGGTGACGACACCCGCGAACAAGACACGCACGAGTACCTGAAGATCAAGGGCAGCTTTGTCTATGAGAAGAACCTCAAGCCCGAGCTCCGCTGGTACAACGGGCTGGCGGGACGCTACCTGCTGGGTGACGAGCTGGCGGAGGGCGGTGTCACGCCATTGAACCGGCCAAAAGGCGGAATCGACGACCCGGACGCCCGGATCTGGCCTTTCAAGATCCACGTGGCGACGCAGCCCTACGACATTGAGAACAATTACCTGCTGCAACCCGTCACTTCGGGAGAAGGCGGCTACTGGAAAGAGTTCGACTGGAACCAGGCGCTGGAACTTGGCGCTGCCGTGATCGGCATGGAATACAGCGGTAACTACGGTTTTGCCGACACCACCATGTATTGGCCGCAAACCCACATGGTGGCGCCGAAAAACCAGGCGTTGCAGTGCAAGTCCTGTCATTGCGAAGAAGGTTGCCTCGACTGGGAATCCCTGGGCTATCCCGGCGATCCGGTCAAATGGGGAAGCCGTGACCGGGTGCGCGCATCTGACGCCGCCCGCGCAGGGGCGGGAGAAGAATGATGAACAAGGTTCTCCTGGTATTTATCGGCCTGCTGACCAGTCCCGTTATCCACGCCAACGAACTGCACCCGTCCTTTCCCTTGCTGGACCGGAACGGTCAGCTGGTGATGCAGACCAATGAGCCGTTTTCCGGCATGCAGACCTGTGGTGAGTGCCACGACACGGCCTTTATCGCCAATTCGAGCGATCATGCAGCGGCGGGAATCTTTGGCGATGATGAACCCGATTGCCTGGTTTGCCATAGCGATGCCGTTGATGTCCGTTCATGGGGACCTGAATCCTTCGACCCGGACGGTTCCCTGGTGGCCGGCACTCTGGCTATCCGCAAGCCCAGGGATGAAAACTGTGCCCAGTGCCACGGCCTGGTGAGCAACGACCTGGAACAGCCGCTGACCATCAGCGTCGACCCCGGGCGCCGCGGAATGACGGAACGGACCGGGCAGATCATTTCGCCGCAAAAGATTTCCAACAGTGGCCTGAACATTGCCGGCAAGGAAAGCCTGACCCACGCTTTCGATGTCCACGCCGATCGCGTGGTGGGCTGCGTCAATTGCCACTATTCCCTGAACAACCCGGTGTATTTCCAGCAGCGCAGCGAAAGCCGGCCGCCGCACCTGGAATTCGACCCGCGCCGTCTGACCAGCGCAGATTACCTGACCCGGCCGCTGCACCAGTTGGCCAAGGGCAGTTCCATTCACGGACTGGCCGCGTCCGGCAGCGAAAACAGCATGCGCCGCTGCGAGTCCTGTCATGACGCCACGGCAGTCCACCAATGGCTGCCGTACAAGAAAGGGCATTTTGCCGCACTCGCCTGCGAGTCCTGCCATGTTCCAAAGATGTATGGTCCTGCCCTGCAAACGCTCGATCAGACCCTGGTGGATGCCGAAGGGCAGCCGCTCAGGCACTACCGCGACGTGGAAGGCGACCCGGCAACGGCTGACAGCCTGATCCACGGGTTCAGCCCGGCTGTGCTGGTGCGCGAAAACGTCGGTGGTGAGCGCAAGCTGGCGCCGTTCAACCTCGTGACCAACTGGTACTGGGCTGCGGGATCGCCGCCCGAACAGGTCACAGAAGAACAGTTGTTCGAAGTGCTTTACGCAGACGGGCGACTCGACCCGGAACTGCAACGGCTGCTGGACAAAGACAGTGACGGGTCACTCGAAGAAACCGAGTTCCGTCTCGAATCAGATACGGCCCTGGCCCGTGTGAGGCAACTGCTCGAGGGGGCCGGATTCAACAATGTTGCGCTTGCCGGGGAAGTTACGCCTTACTCAATCAGCCACGGGGTGGTAAACGGACAGTGGGCCATTCGTGAATGCCGAACCTGCCATGGTGCTGATTCGGTGCTGGGTGGGACTGTGACACTTTCAGAATTTCTCCCCGGCGGTGCATTGCCGGAAATGACCCGGCATGCCGGCATCGGGGCAGGGGGGCTGATCAACTTCAGTGCGGATGGAAGCGCCTGGTTCCAGGCCGATCCCGGGGCCGAGGGGTTCTATATTCTCGGGTTCAGTGGACTGGACCTGGTCGACCTGGCCGGACTGGCCATGTTCCTGGGCATCTCGCTTGGTGTGACGGGGCATGCACTGGCAAGATACGTGTCGAACCGTCGCAGGCCCCGCAGTAACGGCGCTACCCACAAAGTCCACATGTACGATGCCTACGAAAGAATCTGGCACTGGCTGCAGGCCAGCGCCATTTTGCTGCTGATCTTTACCGGCCTGGTCATTCACAAGCCTCACCTGTTCGGCATGTTCAGCTTCGAATACATCGTACAGGTGCACAACGTGCTGGGCTTCATCCTGCTGATCAACGCGGCGCTGGCTCTGTTCTATACGCTGGCCAGCGGTACCATCAAGCGGTTCTTCCCGGACAGGGATAACTTCATCGGCCGGGTCATGGAGCAGGCAATGTTTTACTCCAAGGGCATCTTCGCCGGCGATGCGCATCCGCTGGAGAAAACGAAGCAGAACCGCCTCAATCCGTTGCAGCAGATCACTTACCTGGCGATCCTCAACATCCTGTTACCCGCCCAGGTCATTACCGGCGTCCTCATCTGGGGAATGCAGGAGTGGCCGCAACTGGCAGCCGCTCTTGGCGGACTCCCGGTGCTGGCGCCGATCCACACCTTTTTGGCCTGGGCGTTTTCTGCTTTCATCGTGATGCATGTCTACCTCACCACCACCGGCGAGACGCCGCTTTCAGGGATCAAGTCGATGATCAGTGGCTGGGAAGACGTGGAAGAGCACCATGGCAAGACCGACTCAGTAAAGGAGACCGCGCATGTCTGA
>JARFQZ010000364.1 GCA_029287515.1 Lysobacterales bacterium | reverse complement strand
GCTCGCGGCGCTGCACCCGGTGCGTTCGTTGACAGATGCACAGATCAGTGTGGATGATTTCGCGGGTACCGCCTGCGTTGCCGAGGGAACTTCCGCGGCGCTGGATCTGCTTAAACCCCTGATAACTTCGATTGACGGAAGTTGGCTGCCGGTTTCAGCCATTGACCGGGGCCTGTACCACGCCTCCGTCAGCATCGTCAGCAACATCACCAAGTCTGTCGCCTGGAAGGCACAGAAGTGGCAGCAGAAAGCCGGTTTACCGGCAGATACGGCGGCCGCCGTGACGCACCAGTTGTTGCAAAGCACCATGGAGGACCTGACGCGCGCCGGGGCCAGGCAAACCATCACCGGGCCGGTTGTCAGAGGAGACACCAGCACCATCGAAGCGCACATGGAGGCACTCAGGGCTTCGCATCCCGAGGACATCGATGTTTACCGGGTGCTGGCGCGTACCGTTCTCGAACTCGCTCAGGAACGGGGCGACCTGGACGAGGAGACGCTGCAGCGCTTCATCGTACTGTTCAAAAGACGGAAGATTCTTTGAGCATTCGCAACCTTCGCCCGCCTACCAGCGGTCTTCCAAATCGTGTGGGGCGTTCCAGTCCAGCGGATTTTCGAGGTCGTTCACGCCGGCGGCCAACAGCGATTGAAATGCCTCGCGACTGATTTCTTCGGCTCCCATGCTGTGGAGATGCGGGTTCCCCACCTGGCAGTCCAGCAAGGTGTAGCCATGGGCTGCAATCAAACGGCAAAGCGCTACCAGGGCGATCTTGCTGGCGTCTGTTTCACGGCTGAACATGGATTCGCCGAAGAAAACCCTGCCCAGGGAGAGCCCGTAGATTCCGCCGGCCAGTAAATCGTCTTTCCAGACCTCGAGGGAACGTGCGTGACCCAACCGGTGGAGGTGCAAGTAGGCTTCTTTCATGTCCCGCGTAATCCAGGTGGTTTTTTCGTATTCACGCGGCTGAGCACACGCTTCGATGACCGATTCGAACGCATGGTCAATGCTCAGCCGGAACACACCGCTGTTATAACGGCGGCGAGTGCGCTTCGACAGGTAGACCTTCCCGGTAAAAAGTACGCAGCGCGGCGCCGGATTCCACCACAGGATGGGCTGTCCCTCCGAGTACCAGGGAAAGGTGCCCGTGCGATAGGCGCGCAAAAGGCGATCGGGGTGGAGGTCTCCCCCCCATGCCAACAAGCCGTTGGGGGCTTTCAGCGCTTCTTCAGGGGCCGGAAAGGGCGATTGCGGATCGGCACCCAGGTGCGGAAGGTCCAGGATGCTTCTCACGGGTTTTCCTGGCGGTAAGGGGTATGCCGCAGTAATTCATCCCGGTATTCATCAAGCCAGGTCCGTTCACGTCTCAGAAACACGGAAATCGCTTCACGGAATGATTCGTCTTGAATGTAATGGAAAGAGCGCGTTTTTTCCGGCATGAATCCGCGGGCCACTTTGTGCTCGCCCTGTGCGCCGGATTCGAATACGTCCAGGTTGTTACGGATGGCGAATTCGATGCCCTGGTAATAAGCGGATTCAAAGTGCAGTCCGGGTATTTCTTCCAGGCAACCCCAGTAGCGGCCATAGAGCCGGCCGCCTCCGCTGAGGAAGAGACTCATGGCCAGCTGTTCTCCATCCAGGCTCGCGATGCAGACCTGGAAACGGTCTTTGAGTTTTGCTCCCAGGTGCCCGAAAAACGTCTCTTTGAGCACCGGGTGATTGCCGTATGAATTAAAGGTGCTGGCGTAGCACTGTTGAATGAAACGAGTGTCCCCCGGGTCGATCTCGTTTCCATTTTTCCATTCAAAACGGATGCCTGCTTCCTGGACCTTCCTGCGTTCCCGGCGGATGTTTTTTCGTTTCCTGGAACGGAGTCGAAGCAGAAAGTCATCAAATGACCGGTAGCCTTCATTGTGCCAGTGAAACAGCCAGTCAGACCGGGCAAGCAGTTGACCGTCGGAAAAAGCGTCTTTCTCACTGCCGGGAATAAAGTTGCAATGCCAGGACGAA
Organism: Lysobacterales bacterium; assembly: GCA_029287515.1. GTDB lineage: Bacteria > Pseudomonadota > Gammaproteobacteria > Xanthomonadales > SZUA-36 > JAHEFT01. The sequence continues at coordinate 1,109 of JARFQZ010000364.1, read as the reverse complement.
ATACCGGAACCATCACACCGTGAGGTCGCGAAATCCACCAGCTTGCGTTTCAGCTCTTCTGGACAGGGATGACCGACTTTCGTCAGCAGTCGCGGCCCCGTCACCGGCGAGTAGGGTACTGCCGTGAGTAACTTGGGGTAATAGGGCAGTCCGTGACGCTGAAAAGCGTCGGCCCAGGCCCAGTCGAATACGAACTCGCCGTGAGAGTTGGATTTGATGTAGCTGGGCGCGAATGCCACCAGCTGGTCGTCCTCGTAGAGGGCCAGGTGATGGGGTATCCAGCCGATGCCGGGGCCGATGCAGGCGGTTTCTTCCAACCCGCCCAGAAAGGCGTGGGAAAGAAATGGATTGTCCTCATGATCCAGCCGGTCCCACTGCTCCGGGCTGATCGAGTTGAATTCCGGGACTATACGGGCAGAAAGGCTCACACTTTTGAGAAACGGTGGTTCAGGAAACTAATCCTGCTCATCCAGCCACCGTTCGGCGTCCAGTGCGGCCATGCAACCGAAGCCGGCAGATGTGACGGCCTGGCGATACACATGGTCCGCCACGTCCCCCGCGGCGAAAACGCCGTCCACGCTGGTTGCGGTGGCGTATCCGTTCGTGCCGCTGCGAATGTTGATGTAACCGCCTTCCATATCCAGCTGGCTTTCGAAGATGCCGGTATTGGGTGTATGGCCGACCGCGATGAAGATGCCTGCCAGTTCAACCTGCGTTTCCTCTTCGGTTTTCACATTCCTGACCCGCATGCCGGTCACACCGCTGTCGTCACCCAGCACTTCCTCCAGCACATGGTCCCACATGATGGTGATATTGCCGTTCTTCTCACGGTCAAAGATGCGGTCCTGCAGGATCTTTTCCGCCCGCAATTCGTCGCGCCGGTGAACCAGGACGACTTCCTCGGCGATGTTGGACAGGTACAAGGCCTCTTCGGCGGCCGTGTTGCCGCCGCCAATAACCGCGACTTTGCGGCCGCGGTAGAAGAATCCGTCACAGGTGGCACAGGCCGAGACGCCCTTGCCTTTGAACGCTTCTTCAGACGGCAGGCCCAGATACCGGGCGCTCGCACCCGTTGCGATGACGATGGCGTCGGCCGTGTAAGCCCCGTT
>JARFQZ010000343.1 GCA_029287515.1 Lysobacterales bacterium | reverse complement strand
GTGCCGAGAGGGGCAATGTAGCGGCCATCGGATGTGCCGCCACCTGTGTTCAGGTCGGGGGTTTGGTGCAGGACTTCCTTTACAGCCCCGGTGACGGCCTGGCGGAGCTTGCCGGCGGGGCTACGGAAGGGTTCGCCCATGATTTCCCAGCGGATATCGTAGTCTTCGATGCCGTGGTTGCGCAGGAGTTTCTCGAACCGGGCCCGGATGGCTTTGGCCGGGGATTTTGGCCCGTTTCTGAAATTGGCCAGCAGGTCCACGTTTGCCGGGGTTACGTTGCCGGCGCCGGTTCCGGCCTTTACCCAGGAGACCTGGCAGTGGCTGGCTGGAAAGTCTTCGTCCCCGGTGTCCCAATGCTGCTCTACCAGGTCTTTCAGGAAGGGCGCCATCTGATGCACCGGATTTTCGAGGTTCTCGGGAAACGCGGTGTGGCCCTGCACGCCGTTGATTCGCAGCCGCACGTAAATTGAGCCCCGGCGTCCCACCCTTACCGTGTCTCCCAGGGTTTCCTGGCTGGAAGGCTCGCCCACCAGGCAGTAATCGGGTATTAGCCCGCGCCTTTCCAGTTCCGCGGCGACGCGCACCACGCCATCGATAGCCGCGCCTTCCTCGTCGCTGGTCAGCAACAGGCCAAGCTGGCCCTCATGGCCAGGGTGCTGCACGGCGAACGTTTCCAGCGCGACGACCATGGCGGCAACGGCGCCTTTCATGTCTGCCACACCGCGGCCGTAAAGTTCGCCGTCTTTTTCGTCGGGGTGGAAGGGGAGAAAGGTCCAAAGTTCTTCGGGCCCAGGCGGCACCACGTCGGTATGCCCCAGGAACCAGAGCGAAGGCGATCCCCGGCCGCGCGTGAACAGCACGTTGCTTACATCACCACACAGGAACCACTCGACATTGAAACCCAGCGGCAACAGCCGCTCAGCGATCAGCCGCTGACAACCCGCGTCATCCGGTGTAATGGAAGGCCGCGCGGTCAGTTCCCGGGTCAGTTCGAGTACTTTTGACATGTTCAGATATAATCGTCCAGGCTTTCCGCAGAGAATCCAACGTCCAGGATCGTCTGGCCATCTGTTATCACGGGGCGTTTGATCAATGTCACGTGTTCCAGCAACAGGGCCCCGGGATCCGTTGCCGCAGCCTTTTTTTCTTCATCTGAAAGCTGGCGCCAGGTGGTACTGCGCCGGTTGACCAGGTAATCGCGGTGCGCAGATGCAAGCCAGCCGGCCAGGGTTTCCCTGGATAGCCCTTCCTTGCGAAAGTCATGGAAGGTGTACGGCACGTTTCGCGTTTCCAGATACTTCAGCGTCGACCGGCAAGTGTCGCAGTTGCGGATGCCGTAGACGTGCAGGTGAATCCGGTCTTCACTCAACATTTCGCAGAATCTCGTTGACGCCCGTGCTGGCACGGGTTTTCTCATCCACCTGCTTGACGATTACTGCGCAGTAAAGCGAGTGGCTGCCGTCTTTTGCAGGCAACGTTCCGGGCACTACGACCGAACCCGCCGGAACCCGGCCCCGCAGTATCTCACCGGTTTCGCGGTTATAAATCTTGGTGCTCTGCCCGATGTAGACACCCATCGAAAGCACGCTTCCACGCTCAACGATGACGCCTTCAACGACCTCTGACCGCGCCCCCACGAAACAGTCGTCCTCGATGATGGTCGGATTGGCCTGCAGGGGTTCCAACACACCTCCAATTCCGACACCACCCGACAGATGGACGTTTGCGCCGATCTGCGCGCAGGAGCCAACCGTCGCCCAGGTATCCACCATGGTCCCGGGCCCCACCCAGGCGCCGATATTCACATAACTGGGCATCAGCACGGCATCGTGACCGATGTGCGCTCCCCGCCGGACCGTGGCCGGCGGCACAACCCTGGCGCCGACCTGGTCAATCGGATTGTGGCTGCCTTGTCCCCACCGCAGGGGCAGCTTGTCAAAAAATTGCGTGAATCCGGCGTCGATCACCTCGTTTTCATGCAGGCGGAATGACAGCAAGACGGCCTTTTTCAGCCATTGATTGACTTTCCACTCACCCGGCGGGCCGAGCGGCTCAGCGACCCTCATGGCCCCGGTTTCAAGCCCGTCGAGACAGTCCTCGACCGCTCGTTTCAACTCCGTTGGCGCCGTCACGGGAGAGAGTGTCTCCCGGCGATCCCATGCTGATTCAATCAATGCCTTCATCAACCCGCTTCTTCTTCGATGTGGTTCTTCAATGTTTCGGTCAACGCCTTCCTGGCCCCGCTCTCGAGCGGTTGGTGGTCCGCATCGCTGATCAGGAATGTATCCTCCACGCGCTCGCCGAAGGTCGCGATCCGTGCGTTGTGCACCTGGGCGCCCTGCGAGTAGATGGCGGCGGCGATTCGCGACAGCAATCCCGGGCGGTCGTTGCAGCGGACATGCAGAACGGATCCTGCATTGTCCGGATCCCTGGTGAAGTGAATATCCGGAGTTCCGGAAAAATGCCGTAAACGGCGTGGGACCGTGCGCTTGACGGGCGCCCTGGTTTTTTGACTGCTCGTGGCTTTCTCCAGCCTGCGGACCAGTTCCGCCGCGTCCACTTCATTGACGATTTCACCATGCTGATCCATCAGCTGAAACAGGTCATAGCTCCAGCCGTTGATCGTGGTCAGGACACGTGCGGACATAACATCCAGCCCCATTTCATCGAGGATCGAAGTGATGCCGGCAAACAATCCGCTGTAATCGGGAACACTGACCAGCAGTTCGGACACGCCGTGCGGTTGAACCGGCCGCACCGCGATACGCGGGCCACGTTTCGGGTCACTGACCAGCATCTCGGTTGTCCACACCAATTGGTCAGGGCTGAGACGCCAGAACGCATAATCCGGCAGCGTCTCCCACAGCTCATTGACTGCAGCAGTATCGACATCGGCCCTGACCAGCCGGCTCATGGCGGCCGCACGGGTTTCGCGGATGCGGGTCGCCCGCTTGATCGGGTTCTCGAGACCCCGGCGCAGCGCTTCGCCGGAAGAAAGATAGAGCTCCCACAGCAACTTGTTCTTCCAGTTATTCCACAACTTGGGGCTGGTGCCGGCGATATCGGCAACGGTCAACAGGTACAGGTGGTCGAGGTATCGCGTATTGCCCACCAGTTCGGCAAACGCCTGGATGTTTTCAGGGTCCGACAGGTCTTTTCGCTGGGATGTCTGTGACATCAGCAAGTGACAACGGACGAGCCAGCAAACCATGTCCCGCTCCGACGGCTCGATGTCCAGCATGGCGCAGAAGGCTTCCGCGTCCACCGCGCCAAGTTCGGAGTGATCCCCGCCACGGCCCTTGCCTATATCGTGAAATATGGCCGCAAGGTACAACAGCTCGGGCTTGGCGATTCGCTTGAATACAGAACGTGCGTGCGGAAAACGCTCTTTGTACTTGCCATAGGCGAAGCGGCGCAGGTTTCTAACCACGAACAGGGTGTGCTGATCGACGGTGTAGACGTGGAACAGGTCGTACTGCATCCGGCCGACAATTTTGCCGAACGCGGGAATGAACGCTGCCAGCACGCCATAGCGGTTCATACGCTGAAGCTGCGTATACACGCCCTCAGGTTGCCGCAGCAGTTCCAGGAAAAAGGCGGTCACTTCCCCGTTACAGCGGAATTCTTCGTCAACCAGGTACAGGTGGTCTCGGATAGCCCGAATGGTGGAGGCGGTTACGCCCTTGAGTTGCTGGTTGCGGGCCAGCAGTACGAAAAGCTCCATCAGGGCAACCGGGCGGTCCGCGAATACCTGGCTGTTGCTCAGCTCGACGAATCCGTTTCGGGCCTGGAAATCATCGTTCAATTCGACAATTTCATCCTCACCGGTCGAAAGAAGCGCCTCCTGGAACACCTGCAACAGGCTTTCGTTCAGGCGCTCCAGCCGCATGACCGTGCGGTAATAAAGCTGCATGAACTGCTCGACCGCCAGCGTGGCAGCACTGTCAGTGAAGCCGAACCGTTCCGCGATCTGGCGTTGATAATCAAACAACAGGCGGTCTTCCGCCCTGCCGGCGAGGTCATGCAGCGCGAAACGCACCCGCCACAGGAAATGCTGTCCCCCGACCAGGTCATTGTGCTCGGATTCACTGATAAAACCGTTTTCGACGAGGCCATGCAGGGTCGGCGCCCCCAGGTGACGGCGCGCCACCCATGAAATCATCTGGATATCGCGAAGCCCACCGGGCCCTTCCTTGATGTTCGGTTCGAGGTTGTATGCCGTTTCATGGAAGCGCTCATGCCGCTGCTTCTGTTCCTGGAACTTGGCTTCGAAAAAATCGCCTGCGCTCCAGATGCGTTCGACCGAAGTCTGTTGCAGCATCTCGTCGAACAACTCCATCGAACCGGCCAGCAAGCGTGACTCCATGAATGTCGTGGCGGTCACCACGTCTTCTGCCGCGTCCTCCGCGCATTCCGAAACTGTCCTGACGCTGTGGCCCAGGTAAAATCCGGCATCCCAGAGCAACTGGACAAACGCTTCCAGTTCGTTTTTCACCGAGGCCTTGTCAATGTTGTCGTCGAGCAGGATCAGCAGATCGATATCGGAAGCGGGATGCAGCTCGCCCCGCCCGTAACCCCCGACGGCAACGAGGCTGATGCCTTGTTTGAAAGCGACCAGTTTTCGCCAGGCGAGCAACAGCAATTGCTCCATCACCCAGGCCCGGGAATGCACCAGCTGAACGACGTCCTCCCCACTCCAGAACCGCTCGGCCAGCAAGGCATCGGCCTTTTCCATACCGGAACGAAGATAGTCGCGCAACTTTGAAATTTCCCCGGCGGCGCCCTTGCCATCCAGCTCGATGACGCCGTCACTTTCCAGTTTCCTGATCTGGTCGAGGTCCAGGCAATCACGCGTTGCCGGCAATGCCGCCAGGCGTCCATGCATGGTCAAAGAACATCCCCTGGCAGACGGGTGAGCACGTCGTAACCGTCATCGGTGACGGCGATGGTATGTTCCCATTGTGCGGACAGGCTGCGGTCCTTGGTCACGACGGTCCAGCCGTCCGGCAGCAGCTTGGTGTCCCGCCGCCCAAGGTTGATCATGGGTTCAATCGTGAACACCATGCCCGGAACCAGTTTGATGCCGGTTCCCTTGCGTCCGTAATGCAGCACCTGCGGGTCCTCGTGAAAACCCTGGCCGATGCCGTGACCGCAATATTCCCTGACGACCGAGCCGCTTTGCCCCTCGGCGTATTTCTGGATTGCGTGGCCGATGTCGCCGAGTTTCACACCCGGCGCCACCATTTCGATGCCCGTGACCATCGAACGATAGGCAATGTCGCAAATTCGCCTGCCCCTGATCGTGGGCTTGCCGACCTGGAACATCTTGCTGGTGTCACCATGCCAGCCGTTCTTGATCACCGTGATATCGATATTGATGATATCGCCGTCTTTCAGGCGCTTCTCACCGGGGATTCCGTGACAGATGACGTTATTCACGGACGTGCAGATGGATCGAGGAAATCCGCGGTAGTTGAGCGGCGCCGGAATCGCTTTCTGCCGTCCGGTGATGTACTCATGACAGATTTTGTCCAGTTCACCGGTCGTTATTCCTGGCTGAACATGGGGACGAATCATCTGCAGAACTTCTGCTGCAAGCTGCCCTGCAACGCGCATCTGCTCGATCTCGTCTTTTGATTTAAGAATGATGCCCATGTTTGAACGCACTACAGCCAGGTCGGTCAAAAGCGTATTGTACATGGCATTGGCAGGCGATTTAATCGCACTCTCAAACTTTTGCCCTATGACAGCGTGCCCTGCAACTGGGATAATCCGGTGAGGTCATAATGTGGTGCCACCCCGATCCGGGGTTATGGGAGAGACATCAGCATGCGTAAGTTTTTCAAATACATACTGCCATTGGTATTGATCGTCCTTTCGGTCCTGACCGTGGTGGTGATGGTATCGGTCGCCAAGGGCAAACGCCCGGACCGGAAAGAGGAGGTCAACCCGGCCGTGCGCATCGATGCTATCCCGGCCGAAGTGGCGTCGCTGAACTTCTCTGTTCACTCCCAGGGCACGGTCAGACCCAGAACCGAGACTGCCCTGGTTGCCGAAGTCCCCGGCCAGATTGTTTCCGTTTCGGAGAATTTCATCGCCGGCGGCTTCTTCCGCAAAGGCGAGGTACTGCTGCAAATCGATCCCAGCGACTACGAAACCGGCCTGCTGCGCGCACAGGCAGTGCTCGCGGCGCGGAAAGCCCAGTTATCGGAACAGCAAGCCCGTTCCGACCAGGCCCTGAAAGACTGGAACAACCTGGGCCGCGAGGGTGAGCCTTCTGAGCTGACATTACGCATTCCCCAACTGGCCGAAGCCAGGGCCGCCGTCCAGGCCGCGGAAGCCGAACTACAGGAAGCGGAGCGGGACCTCAAGCGCACGCGGATCAAGGTGCCGTATGACGGGCTGGTTCGCTCCAAGCTCGTCGATGTCGGCCAGTATGTCGCCCCCGGCACACCGCTGGGCGTAACGTTTTCCATCGACAAGGCGGAAATCCGGCTGCCCCTGTCCAACAGCGATCTCGCCTTCCTTGAGCTGCCCTCCGCCACACGCCTGGACCGGGCGTACCGCGTACCGGTCACTTTGACTGCCGATGGCGCAGTCACCGGCGGTGAGTGGCAGGCGGAAATCGTACGCACGGAAGGCGTGGTCGATGAGGCCAGCCGGGTCATCTATGCCGTGGTGGAGGTGGTGGACCCTTACGGTGTCCTCGGGCTCAGCCGGCAGGCGGAACTGAAAATGGGTTCCTTCGTACGCGCGGAAATCCAGGGGCTGCGTGCCGATGACGTGGTGGTTCTGCCGCGCGCAGTGCTGCGCCCGGATGACACGGTGCTGGTCGCCAACGCCGAGCGCAAACTGGAAATCAGGCAGGTGACAGTGGTGCGGGCCGAACCGCGTAAAGTGTATATCTCCGAGGGCGTTGAAGGCGGCGAATTGATTGTTACGACGTCGATGGACGCACCCATTCCGGGGACACAGCTGGCAGTCACCGGTGAGGACCCGCCAGCCCCCCGTGAAGAACCGGAAGCCGACAGCGTACCGGCTGAACCGGAGGCCGGATCATGAATTACGGCCCCTACTCCGCCCTGATCAACTGGTTCGCGCGAAATTCGGTCGCGGCCAACCTGCTAATGGTCATCCTGCTGGTCGGCGGTTTTTACACCGTGCTGACCATCAAGAAGGAAATCCAGCCCCGGATCGACACCAATTACATCACGGTCAGCGTGCCTTTCCTCGGCGCCACCCCGCTGGACGTCGAGGAAGGCGTGGTCATCAAGATCGAGGAAGCCATCCAGGACATCGAAGGCATCGAGGAAATCGTGTCCACCGCCAGGCGCGGCAGCGGCACCGTCCAGGTGGAAGTGCACGCGGATTACGAAGTCTCCGACATCATGGACCAGGTCAAGAACCGTGTCGATGCGATTTCCACGTTCCCGGACAACACCGAAAAACCGGTCATATCACGCACCCAGTTTCAGCAACAGGTGGTTATCGTCAGCGTTTATGGCGACGTGGCCGAACGGACGCTGAAAGAATTCGCCCGGCAGATCCGGAATGAAATTGTTACTTTGCCCGGCGTCACGCGGGCGGAATTTTTTGGCCTGAGACCCTACGAGATCAGTATCGAAGTCAGCGAATTCACACTGCAGGGTTATGGCATGACCCTGCTGGAGGTCGCCCAGGCGGTGCGCCGCAGTTCACTGGACCTTTCGGCCGGCGCTATCCGTGCAGAATCCGGCGACATCCTGGTCCGCACCAAGGGCCAGGCCTACGTCGGCCGTGATTTCGAGAACATCGTGGTGCGCACCAACGAAGACGGAACACGGGTTCTGCTCAAGGACATCGCCCACATTCGTGACGAATTCGTCGAGGGTGAGAGGTTTTCAGAGTACAACGGCCATCCGGTCACTTCCATCCAGGTGCTTTCGGTCGGAAACCAGAGCGAACTGGACATTTCAGCCACCGTGCATGAATTTGTCGAGCGCAAAGCAGCGAGTCTGCCCGAGGGCGTCTCGCTGGCGGCCTGGGCTGACGTCAGCTACTACCTGAAAGGCCGACTGGACATGATGGTGAAAAACCTGGTCATGGGCGCCGCTCTGGTGTTCCTGATCCTGGCGCTGTTCCTGCGGCTGAAACTGGCATTCTGGGTGATGGTGGGCCTGCCCATCGCGTTCATGGGCGCCTTTTTCCTGATGCCCACGGTGGATGTCACCGTCAACATGCTGAGCCTGTTCGGGTTCATCCTGGTGCTGGGTATCGTGGTGGACGACGCCATCGT
>JARFQZ010000335.1 GCA_029287515.1 Lysobacterales bacterium | reverse complement strand
GTGACCGCTGCGTTGCAATTCGAGTTCGGGATGCCCCCCGGACGTTAGCAGGTATCCATCGGGATCGGCCTCGTAGGGACCGGCCAGGTCCCGCGACCGGGCAAGCGTCATGGCATGGTCGTATCCAGTTCCACCCTCGGCAGTCACCAGGTAGTAATAGCCGTTTCGCTTATACAGGTGCGGCGCTTCGGTCATCCCCAGCTCGGTCCCCTGGAAGATATTCACGATATCCCCAATGAGCTTGTTCTGACGTGTGCAAAACTCCTGCAGGTAAATTCCGCCAAAGCGATTATGTTCATGGCGGTGGTCCCACACCACGTTGACCAGCCATTTTCGGCCATCGTCATCATGAAATAACGAAGGATCGAAACCGCTGCTGTTGAGGTAAACCGGGTCACTCCAGTTACCATCTACTGCATCACAAGTGGTGAGGTAATTATGGGTATCTTTGACATTCCGGCCCGAACGTTTGACGTCGGTGTAAATCAGGTAAAAAAGGCCATCGTCCCAGCTGAGACAAGGGGCCCAGACTCCACCCGAATCCGGATTTCCCGTCATATCGAGCAAAGCCGCCCGGTTGAGAGGACGCGCTGCCAGCCGCCAATGGCGCAGGTCGCGCGAATGGTGTATTTGCACACCGGGATACCATTCGAAAGTTGATGTAGCAATATAAAAATCATCACCGACCCGGACGATCGAGGGGTCCGGGTTAAAACCGGGCAATATGGGATTGGTGATCACTCAGGCCTCCAGCAATACGCTTACTTCATAGGATTCACCGGGTTTGAAATCACTGATGATGTTATCGGGAACTACTCTGTCACCCATAAGAACCTCCATCCTGTCCCTGCCCGGCTCCCGGGAAAAATTCACGTTGAATTGCGCGCCCCGGAATTTCCGGACTACGCGGGCCTTACTCCATTCGGCGGGCAGTTGCGGGTCGATTAGCAGCCCTTCGCGGCAACCTTTAAGGCCAAAAAGCCCATCGATAAGTATCCGCAAGAACCAGCTGACGGTTCCGGTGTTGAACATCTGGCTGGAACGTCCTGCTGTCCGGGGCGCACGCCGCCAGTTACCCCGGTAGTAATTAGGAATAAAAACCGGGAGCTGGCCTCTTTGAAGATAATCATCCCGGGTCGGACCCGGAATCATTTTGCGCAGCAGTTCAAAAGCGCACTCAGATCTGCCTGCCTGGTATAAAGCGTAGATATAGAAGGCTGAAGCGTGATTATAAACTGAGCCATTTTCCGCAGCGCCCGGGAATTTCTGTGTCAGACGTCCGATATCCTCTCTCATCCGGGTATAAGGGGGCTCCAGTAAAGCTACGCCATGCGGACCCTCGAGGTGGCGACCCACTGAACGGATCATGCAATCTAGCTGGTCATCACTGGCGATACCTGCGAGTATCGCCCAGGCCTGCGGGTTCAGATAGATGCGTCCTTCAAGGTCTGTGGATACCCCGAAAACAACATCGTCGTCCGTGATGCCGCGGGCAAACCAGTCACCGTCCCAAAAATATTCCTGAATGGCTGCAGATATCTCGTCCGCTCCGGCGCCCAGTTCTTTGCTCAGACCATTATGTCCTGCTTCCTCGCAGATACCCGCCCAGGTTCTTAACGCGTAAGCAGTCGCTATGGAAAGCCAGGCTGAAACGCCCCGCCCCTTGTGACCCACCATGTTCATCGGGTCACACCAGTCACCTTCGGCGATGAAATTAAGGCCGCGCTTATCGCGGCTCTTCAGCAGGTGATACATTGCTTCTGTAATACGTTCAAAAGTCGTTTTAACTGACTGATCATAAATGCTTTTGATACGCACATCGAGTATTGAATAGTCGTTTGTTTCATGCAAGTAAGTGTGCATGCAAATCGGCAGCCACACGCAGTGGTCACTATGCGGCACCTGGTTGATATACTTCAGCTCGGCCTCATCATGCAGAAGAATCCCGTCCGGCATAGCGCCGCCGTTTTCCTGCTGCCCCAGCGCAGTGATCAACGCCTCCCTTGCTACCCGGGGCTGGACAAAGACCATGCCCATGGCGTCTTGCAAATAATTGCGCGTCTGCGGATCGGTCGAAAGACGGTTGACGTCTCCGTGATAAAACATCTGGCGTCCCAGCCATTGATTGACGAAGTTATCCAGATCCCTGTCCGGCGTACTGATTCGGATGCACCCGGCCGCCGGCTCTAAATAGCTGCGGTATTCTTCCCGTGCTTTCTCAAACCCACCGGGGCGGAGATACTTGTCGCCCAGCAACGAAATGGCGTCATCGTTCACTGCCGGACCGAAAACGAACCGGAATTCCTGTTCGCTACCAGGTAGCATATCGATTTGATACTGCAATGCAGCAACCGGCATTTCGTGCAGCGCATCTCCATTGCCAAGTTGTTCCTGCAGAACAGAGTCCGGCCTGTGCAAACCACCCTCGCCCTCGAATGCTTCGAGCGAAGTTTCCGATGCTGATGGGGGTGTATCGTACAACAGGAAAGTCTTGTCCCTCAGCCTGGCAATCCGCTTGGCGTCCTCACTTTTCTGGTATGGCGTCACACAACTGGCGACAATCCCGTTCAAATCCGGCCGATAACAGGCGGACTGATTCATCCAGCTCATGTAACCGATGCTGAATACGGGATATATGCTTAATCGCCGCTGCTGATGGCCCGGGTTCCTGATGGTCAATGACCACAGTTCGACCACATCATCCACCGGCAGGCTCAGGCTGAATTCGACTTCCAGGCCCAAATGCTGCAATCGCCAGCCTATGTCGGTCCTGCCCGCGAAGAACTCAAAAAAATCTGCGACGCCGCGAACCGGCTCATGCGGTGCGGAAAACAGACACCCGCTCTCTTCGTCTTTGATGTACACAAACCGCCCCGGATGATGAGCATATAAAGGTTGCTCGGGCTGGATAAAGGATGGGCCTTCCAGATTGGGCGCATAGGAATACTTCCCCGGCTCAGGCTGCATATGCAATGCTTTCACAAATCCGCGGCAATTGACCTGGACCATCATGTGCCGGTTCCATAGAAAGCCGCAGGCATGCGGCATGGCCGTTGGGCTAAACAAACTGTAGCGCTGGCCGTCCTCGCTAGGCTTCAGCAGCATCGCCTGGGCTCTTTTCAGAACGGGCTTTCAGGTCAGACTGAATTTTCTCCAGTTGACTACCGGTCAGCTTGTAATAGCGAAGCACAAAGACTGCAATCAAGGCAAAGCCTCCGGGAACAGCCGTTTGCAGCAGGGCAATTCCGGTCTGCGAAGCACCGGATTGCGCCTGGTTAGCCGCGTACCCTATGGCGGCAAGCACCCATAACATGCCCGCCGACCCCAACGAGCCACCCAGTTTCTGCGCAAAAGTCGCCGCTGAAAAAGTCATTGCTGTTGCCCGCCTGCCATTACGCCATTCATTATAATCAGCCGTGTCTGCATACATCGACCAGGTGAGGGGTGATTTGGGCCCCAGCGCCAGGCTGATGAGGATATTCAGCGTAAACATGGCCCAAATCATGTCCTTGGGCACGAAGTAAAACAGGATGGACAAAACGCCGACAGTGCTCATCAGCAGCATCAGCAATTTAGCCTTGTCGATGAATTTCGTCATGACAGGCGCCAGCAGGGCGCCACCGGCATATGCAAACATCTGCCAGAAGAGATAATTTGGGAGCAAATCGGGGCGTTCCACATAATAATGGAAATAATAATAGGACGAGCCTGCCCGCATGGTGAATGTCATCATGATGATCATCGCCAGGGCAAACAGGATCACCCAGGGTTTGTTTCCTATCAGATCCTTGATGTCCTCTACGGGGCTGGTCTTTTGCCTGGGTGGTGGGGAAATTCTCTCGCGCGTCGTGATGAAGGTAATGAAAAAGATCAGCGTGGCCAGGGTCCCATACAGCAACATGGTCAGTTGCCAGCCCTTGATATCATCCCCCGAGCCAAAATAAGCCACCAGGGGTAGTGTGTACTTGTTGATCAGTGCGCCGCCGGTAAAAGCAAACAGAAACCGGATGCTGATCAGCGTGGTCCGTTCCTGGCTGCGGGCAGTCATCACACCCGATAGCGCTGAATAAGGCGTGCTGAGTACTGTGTACAACAACATCAACATTGAATAAGTGACGTAAGCCCAGATGATCTTGCCCGTTTCATCCAGGTCAGGCGTGGTAAACGTAAGCACTGCCGCCGCCGCCATCGGGACACCTGCGAAAATCAGGTAGGGACGGAATTTACCCATCCGGGTTTTGGTGCGGTCAGCGATCGCCCCCATCATCGGGTCGGTGAATGCATCGACAATCCGGGTTACGAAAAGCATCGTGCCGGCAGCGGCTGCAGAGATCCCGAAAACATCGGTATAAAAAGCGGCCAGAAACGAGGCGATTGTCGTCCAGTAGAAATTAAAACCCAGGTCGCCAACGCCGAAACCCAATTTCTCGCCCCACCCCAGTTTCGCCATGCGGTCATTATTTTGCGCTTTTTTCATATTTTCACTTTTTTGTTTTAAATCGCTCAGTTCCCCGGGGCATAAGGAAATTCGAGCGACATATAGTACTCGAGTGATCTGTCCGGCGGACGCGCTCCCTCCGGCAGGCTTTTGCCGGACTGCCTTGCGAAATAAGCGATACAGGCATCCCGCCACCAGCGTGCTTCTTCAAGCTGGATATCCAGGTATTGGGCAGTTTTTTTGAATCGCCCGGGATCAACATAAGACTTCAGGCTCATCCACGCCGCTTTCATTGCCTCGACTTCGGCTACTCCGTTGTCGTAATGCGCCAGCAGTTCTTCCCACAGTGTTCTGCCGGAGCGCATCTGAAAATCCCAGGACAGCCGGTGGAACCATAACAAGTACTCTTCGGGCACTGTTTCCAGATTTGAAAATCGGCTTGCGACGGGTGCTGCATACTGGGCGGTTGCATTGCTGCCCTGGCTGGTTCGATCAAACCCTATACCTTCGGAATCCGCACGATGATAGTAATAAGGATTCCATTCCGGGCGATCCAGATCGGAGACCCAGGGCGCCGGTCCATAATGGTGCCCGGTCCCCATGATATGAGCCAGCCCCAGCGGGGTCATGTAATCGACCACCGCCTCACGGGAACGCATCATCATTTCCGTAGCGGCGCCGACAAATTCCGGGTCCGTCGAAAAGGTCATTTTCAGCCACTCCCCGGCAATCTGTCTGGATGACAGATCAGGGTTCCATGCAAGACGGCCAAAAGCATACCAGTTAGCCTGGCCAAAAATGGATCCGGTCCAGTCGCGATCCGAGCCGATGTTGGCGACCCCGGCGATTCCGGTCCGCTTATAGCCATGCAGGGTTCCGTCGATTACCCTGGCGATTGTTGAACCTTCACCCCGGACAAAGGTGTCTGCCGCAAGCACTTCACGGTAAAGCTCACCCAGGTAAACCATGTGGGTTGAGAAGCCCAGGTACTCCTGGGTGATCTGAAATTCCATCATCAATTGCGTTTCGGGCATCATGCCGAACATGGGCGAAAACGGCTCGCGCGGCTGGAAATCCAGCGGTCCGTTTTTTACCTGGACCAACACGTTATCGGCAAACTCGCCGTCCAGCGGCTTGAATTCATTCAACGCTTGTTTGACGCGGTCTTCCGGGTTGTCCTGTGCATAGACGAATGCCCGCCACATGACCACACCACCGTGTGGATCCAGCGCCTCAGCGAGCATGTTGGCTCCGTCGGCGTGGTTGCGGCCATAATCCTGCGGGCCAGGCTGCCCTTCGGAATTTGCCTTGACCAGGAATCCTCCAAAATCGGGGATGTGCTCATATATTTCAGTGGCTTTGGCTTTCCACCAGTCCCTGACAGCCGGGTTTAGCGGGTCAGCTGTTTTCAGCCCGTCCAGCTCGACGGGGGATGAAAAACGCACCGAGAGGAAGACCTTGATACCGTAGGGACGAAAGACCCTGGCCAGGGCAGCAGCCTTGGCAATGTACCGGGCTGACAGGACCTGGGCGCTGGCGTTTACATTATTCAGCACGGCCCCGTTGATGCCGATGGAAGCGTTCGCCCTGGCATAGTCGGTGTAGCGGGGGTCCACAAAACCAGGCAATCGCCACCAGTCCCAGATCGACTGGCCTGCATAACCACGCTCTACGTGGCGGTCCAGGTTGTCCCAGTGGTTTAACAGCCTGAGTTCAATTTTCGGGGCATTTACCATGTCGAGCGCAGCGATGTCCTGGCCTGTCTGAATCAGGCGGAGCAAACCGAATACGCCGTAAACCAGGCCAACTTCGGATTTGGCTGCAATAACAGTGATTTTGGTGCCGGAAACCTGAAGACTCCTGATGAGATACCCCTCATCACCCAGGTCATCCAAAGGTAACTCAAGTCCGGAAACAAGAGGGTTGCTGTCCGGCGTGCCGACCAGAATGGCCCCATCCACTATGGTTTGACGCGTTGGCACGTCAATGCCCAGCATTTGAGACAGGCCGGTGCGAAGCTCTGTTATTGCAGTTTCAGCGGTTGGTGCAGAGGTCGCCGGAATGACAATCGCAGTTGCGTGACTGGCCACTTCGGCGCGTAATTCAATACCAACGGGCGGGTATCGAAGCCATAGATCGTAACCATCCTCAGCGGATACATATGCGCCTGGCCATGCGCACAGCAAAACCGGGATTACAAATAGAACAAGGACTGACCGGCTCATATCATCCAGGATCACTTCTGATAGGGGTCCAGCATGTCAATCGCGCCATCCTCGTCATAAGTCATTCTGGCCATCTTGACGGAACGCAAATGAGTCACGCCTCCTGACAATATCGAGTCGTGATAAAACAGGTACCACTGGTCTTCAAATGCACATATGGAATGGTGCGTGGTCCAGCCGATGACGGGCGCAAGAATTTTACCGCGGTACTTAAAAGGCCCATAGGGACTATCC